>JACQEH010000051.1 GCA_016200675.1 Chloroflexota bacterium
GCCCGCAGTGGTCGAGATGGGCGTGCGTGACGAGGATCGCGTTGAGCTTGCGGGGATCGAACCCGAGGGGGATCCGGTTCCGGATCGATTCGTTGGGCGCTCCCTGGAACATCCCGCAGTCGATCAGGACGCTCGCCCGCTCGGTGGTCAGGTGGAAGCGCGAGCCGGTCACCGTGGCCGCCCCGCCGAGAAAGTGAAGGTGCATGGGCGGAGTGTGCCAGCGCGTCGCGCGGGGCGCATTCCCTGCGCGCCGGCCGGGATGACGCCGCGGCATCAGCCCGGCGGCGACCGCCGTCGCCAGGGCGTTACCGGGCGCCCGACCGCCGCCGGCCACGCCCGCTCAGCCGATGGGCAGGGCGACCAGCGCGTCGATGGCCACGGCCGCGAAGAGCAGGGCCAGGTAGCTGATCGAGAAGCGGTAGAGGCGGATGGCCTGGGCGGTCGACGCTTCGGGCGCCGATCCCTGGCGCCACAGGACGAAGGCCCGCCACAGGAACATCGTCCCCAGGATCACGGCCGCGCCGAGATAGACGATCCCCATCTGGGCCACGACCGCGAACACCAGCGAGATGGCCACCAGGAGGATCGTGTAGAGGACGATCTGGCGGCTCGTCTCGGCCACGCCGTGGACCACCGGCAGCATCGGCACGCCGGCGGCGGCGTAGTCGCCCCGGATCCGGAGGGCGAGGGCCCAGAAGTGGGGCGGCGTCCAGTAGAAGACGAGCAGGAACAGCATGATCGCCGGGAGGCCGACGCTGCCGGTCACGGCCGCCCAGCCGATCACCGGCGGGAGCGCGCCGGCGGCGCCGCCGATGACGATGTTCTGGGGCGTGCTCCGCTTGAGCATCATCGTGTAGACGACGACGTAGAAGGCGATGGCCAGGAGCGTCAGGAAGGCCGCGAGGAGGTTCACGAAGAACGCCATGAGGCTCACCGAGATCGCCGCGAGGGCGATCCCGAAGAGCATCGCCCGCTCGGGGCTGATGTCCTGGGCCGGGAGGGGCCGTCGCCGGGTGCGGGCCATCCGCTCGTCGATGTCGCGGTCGAGGTACTGGTTGATGGCGTTGGCCGCCCCCGCGGCGAGTGTCCCGCAGACCATCGTCCAGAACGTCAGGCGCAGCCAGTCGAGCGGCTGGATGCCGGGCACGTCACGGGTCGCCAGGACCATCGCCGGGACCGTCGTCACGAGCAGGAGCTCGATGATCCGGGGCTTCGTCAGGGCGATATAGGCCCGAATCGAGGCACCGGTGGTGCTCGGCGCATCCGCCGCCGTCGCTGGGGTCTCCCCGACTTGGTCGCCGCGGCCGGGACCGCCCCGCGAACCGCCGGGTCCCGCGTTGGCATCGGCCGCTCGCGGTGCGGCTTCGGAGCGAGCCTCGTAATAGGCAGCGACCGCGAGGGCCACCGCGCCGCCCCAGATCAGGGCTCCGATCGCGACGTGGAGCGTCTGCGTCCAGCCGGAGAGCCGGGTCAGGACCTGGAGCCCGCCGATCACAACCTGGACGAGGTAGAGGGCGAAGATCCAGGTCGCCAGGCCGGCCAGCCGCGGGCGGAAGGGCTGCCGTCGACGAGCCGCGAGGACGACGGCCAGGAGGATGAAGAAGACGACGCCGGCGACATAGCGATGCAGGGCCTGGGCCGTGTAGAGGACGGCGACGTCGTTCGGCGTCGCCGGGTCGAAGGGGTAGATGCCGCCCGACATCAGCGGCCAGTCGGTGAAGACGAGGCCGGCGTTGCGGGCCGTCACGTTGGACCCGAAAAGGAGGAGGACGTAGGTGGCCGCAGCCGCGAAGGCCGCCAGGAGGGTGAAGCGCTGGCTCCCGCCGCGCCCGCTGGCGCGCGCCGGATAGCCGGCCCGGACGAGGAGGTACACCAGCACCCCCGCCAGGGCCATGGCCGCCGCCAGGTGGGCCGTGACGCTCGCTCCCGAGTTCCCGAGCCGCACGGTCTCCCGGCCCAAGTAGGCCTGGTAGCCGACGAGGACGACGGCCAGGAGCGAGGGCCAGAGGATGGATCCTCGATCCCGATGGTCGACAACGGCGAGGATCGCCATCCCGATGACGAGGAAGCCGATCAGGGCCGCGATGGTCCGGTGGATCCACTCGAGCCAGACGTGGTAGTCCGCCCCGAGGCCGGGCAGGAACTGGCCGGGGAAGCAGCCAGGCCAGGTGGGACAGGCAACGCCGGAGTTCGTCGCCCGGACGATGACGCCAACCGTGACGAGCAGGAAGGTCGTCACGACCGTGGCGGCGGCAAGGCGCTGGAAGCGGGTCACGGACCTCCTGGGCTGGGCGCAGGATCGGTGGGAACCCCTGCATTCTAGCCGCCGCCCCGGCGATGCCCGGCCAGGCCCGGGCGCCTCGACGGCGCATCGCCGGGGACCCGGCTACGCTCTGGCCATGCGCAGCACGATCCCGCGGCGGTTGCCGACACTCGCGTTCGCCATCGCCCTGGTGTCGGCGGCCTGCGGCGGGGCGGTCGCGCCGGCGGCGTCGGTGGGCCCGAGCGGCACGACGACCGGCTGCCTCGCGGCCCCCGCGCCGCCCGACAACCAGCCCGGCTGGAACACGGCCTCCAAGGCGCCGACGGTCTTTCCCGTCATCGTCAACAGCAGCGGCAGCCTGACCTGCGGCGCGAACCGCCTCCTCTTCACCTTCCTCGACACCCAGAACACGCCGGTCGGCAAGCCGAGCCGGACGGCGACGATCGCGCTCTACGACCTCGGCCGGAACGGCGACACCCCGACGGTCTCCCGGCCCGGCACCTTCATCTGGGGCATCGACAACGTCCGGGGCTTTTATGTCGCCGACGTCTCGTTCTCCGAGGCAGGGACATGGGGCGCCCAGTTCACAACCGCGGTCGACGGCGGGGCGCCAGAGACGATCCGGATGACGTTCGACGTCGCCACGACCTCGCCGGTCGTGCGGGTCGGCCAGGCCGCGCCCGCGACCGACACGCCGACGGCGGCGTCGGTCGGCGGGAACCTCGCCCGCATCTCGAGCGACGCCGCGCCCGACCAGGCCTTCTACAAGGTCTCGGTCAAGGATGCCCTCGCGGCCCACGAGCCCTTCGTCCTCGTCTTCGCGACCCCCAGGTTCTGCACGTCAGCGCAGTGCGGCCCCACGCTCGACCGGATCAAGCCGCTCGCCGTCAAGTTCCCGACCGTCGACTTCATCCACGTCGAGCCCTACCAACTCGCCTATCAGAACGGCGGCCTCCAGCCCGTCCTCGACGCCCAGGGCAACCTCCAGTCGATCCCGGCCGTTGGCCAGTGGGGGCTCCTGTCCGAACCGTGGGTCTTCGTCGTCGACCGGAAGGGCATCGTGACCGCGTCGTTCGAGGGGGTCGTGTCGGCATCCGAGATCACCGCCGCGGCCGAGGCGGTGAAGTAGGCAATCCGCCGTGCGGGAGCGAGCGCCTCCCTGGGGCCGACGAGCCTCGGGCGATCAGCTCGGGCTGGGGGTGCCCGTCGCCGCAGGTGCCGCCCTCGACGCTGCCGGGTTGGCATCCTCGAGGCGGACGGCGATGATCTTGGAACCGAAGCCCTCGAACGTGACGAGGATCGGTTCGGAGCTGGCTGCATGCTCGGCCAGGTGGCCGGGCGGGAACTGCGAGGCGTTCTGGAGACGGCCGAGCACGAAGTCGTAGGTCTGGCCATCGACCGCCCGCAGCGTGAAGCCGGTCACGGAGTCGAGCCCGGTCGACTCGACGTGGATGACGACGCCCTCGATCGGGTCCCGGGGCGGCAGGGCGGCATCGGTGGGCCCCCCTCCGGCACCCGCGGTCGCGGACCCGGGGACGGGGCTCGTGGCCGGGATCGCCGAGCTGGCAGCTGGCCCGCAGGCCGCCGCGAGCACGACGCCCACGACGAGGCGAAGGAGCGGGCCGGCCCTTCCGACGGCCAGGCGGGTCACCCGACCGGTGCGGCGCCGGCGCTGCCCGGCGCGTGGACGGGCAGGCCCACCGCGCAGCGGGGGCACGTGGCGGCGCCCGGCTCGTAGGTCGGGAGGTCCATCGCCCACAGGGACCGAAGGGGATAGACGCGGCCGGTCCCGGGGGACCTGAGGGTGGCCATGCCCCCGCTTCGGTCGACCAGCACGGCGCACTCCACGATGTCGCCGCCCATCGCCTCCACGGCCGGGATCATGGCCAGGAGCGAGCCGCCCGTGGTCAGGATGTCGTCGACGAGGAGGACGCGCTGGCCGGGCGCGATCCGGAATCCCCGCCGGAACTCCCGATGCGTCGACCCGTCGGCGGCCTTCACCTCCTCGGCGAAGATCGCCGGGGTGCCCAGCTGGCGGCCCGTCTCAAAGGCCAGGATCACGCCGCCGGTCGTCGGCCCGGCAACGAGGTCGACCGTCGGCGCGCCGGCCCCGTCGCGATGGGCGGCGGCCCAGAACGCGCACAGCTCGCTCGTCGCGGCCGGATCCGCGAGCACCGCGAACTTCTCGAGGTAGGCGTCCGAGTGGCGGCCGCTCTTGAGGAGGAAGTGGCCAGCGCGGAGCGCACCCGACTGCCGGAAGAGCGCTTCGGTCCGGCGGGCGATCTCCGCGCGGGCGGCGATCGCGAGGGCGGGCTTGATCGAGGTCATCCAGCCGAGTGTACGGTCGGGGGCGCCGGGCGCGCAGGCAGCAGGCCCCCGGAAGAGGACCCAGGGTCAGGGCCGGTACTCGACGCCCTTGGACGACGGGGCCGAGGCCCGCTTCGGCAGGGCCGTCCCGATGAGCGGCCGATGCGACGCGAGACCCCGCTCCCGGCAGGCGCCGGCGAGCTCGTCCACGAGGCGGACCGGGAGCGTGGGATCGGCGAAGATCGCCGTCCCGACCTGGCAGGCGGCCGCGCCGACGGCGAGGAAGTCGAGGACATCCGCCAGCTCGGTGATGCCGCCGATGGCGACGACCGGGATGTCGACGACCTGGCAGACCTCATAGACGATCCGGAGCGCCACCGGCTTGATGGCCGGGCCCGACAGGCCGCCGTAGATGTTGCCGAGGAGCGGCCGGTCCCGGAGCGCGCCGACGGCAATGCCGGACAGCGTGTTCACCGCCGTGAGCGCGTCCGCGCCGGCGTCGGCGATCGCCCGGGCGATCGGCCGGACGTCGGCCACGTTGGGCGACAGCTTCACCAGCAGCGGCAGGTCGGTCGCCCGGCGGACGGCCGCCGTGACACCGGCTGCGGCGTCGGCATCAATCGCGAACTGGAGGCCGCCGCGACCGACGTTCGGGCACGAGATGTTGAGCTCGATCCCGGCGATGCCGGGCACCCCGTCGAGCCGCCGGACGACCTCGACGTAGTCGCCCACCGATTCCCCGGCCACGTTGACGATGACCGGAACCTTCCAGC
>JACQEH010000055.1 GCA_016200675.1 Chloroflexota bacterium
GCCCCCCCGCGGCCCGCGGGCTGCGCACGCTCGCGCCGGCTACCTGCGGCCCGGAGCCCCCCGGCCCCCGACCGCCGGCCCGAATCGGGACCCTGGCCCGCCCGTGCGATAATCGCGCCGCGTTGCGGCGACCCGGGACGGCCCGAACGGGCGAGGACCCCGAGGCAGGCGAGCCGGCGGACCCGCAGCCCGACCTGAGGAAGCTGTCCCACATGACCGTCGAGACGTCCACCTGGACGACGAAGAAGGGTCTCGCCCAGATGCTCAAGGGCGGCGTCATCATGGACGTCGTTACCGCCGAGCAGGCGAAGATCGCCGAGGATGCCGGCGCCGTCGCCGTGATGGCCCTCGAGCGCGTGCCGTCCGACATCCGTGCCGCGGGCGGCGTGGCTCGCATGTCCGATCCGTCGATGATCGAGGGGATCATGGCGGCCGTGACCATCCCGGTCATGGCCAAGGCCCGGATCGGCCATTTCGTCGAGGCCCAGATCCTCGAGGCTCTCGGCGTCGACTACATCGACGAGTCCGAGGTCCTGACCCCGGCCGACGAGGCCAACCACATCGACAAGCACGCCTTCAAGGTTCCCTTCGTGTGCGGCTGCCGGAACCTCGGCGAGGCCCTCCGGCGGATCAACGAGGGCGCCGCGATGATGCGGACCAAGGGCGAGGCCGGAACCGGCAACGTCGTCGAGGCCGTTCGCCAGCTGCGCGACGTCCTGGCCGAGATCCGGCGTCTCCAGGGCCTGCGCGAGGACGAGCTGTTCGTCGCGGCCAAGGAGCTCCAGGCACCGTACGAGCTCGTCAGGCAGGTCGCGAAGGACGGCCGGCTGCCGGTCGTGAACTTCGTCGCTGGCGGCATCTCGACGCCGGCCGACGCGGCCCTCGTCATGCAGCTCGGTGCGGAGGGCGTCTTCGTCGGCTCCGGGATCTTCAAGAGCGAGGACCCGGCCCGGATGGCCAACGCCATCGTCCAGGCCACGACCCACTTCGACGATCCCAAGATCCTGGCCGACGTCAGCAAGGGCCTTGGGGCCCCGATGCGCGGCATCGCCATGGAACAGCTCGCGCCGTCGGATCGCCTGGCTACGCGGGGTTGGTAGTCCGCCGCGCCGGCGACGGCGGGGTGCAACCGATGCGAATCGGGGTTCTCGCGGTCCAGGGGGCGTTCGCCGAGCACATGGCGACCCTCGATGCCATTGGCGTCGAGGGTGCCGAGGTGCGCCTGCCGACCGACCTCGAGGGTCTCAGCGGGCTCATCCTGCCGGGCGGCGAGTCGACCGCCCAGCGCCGCCTCATCCATCGCTGGGGCCTGCGCCAGCCGATCCTGGACCTGGCGGCCTCCGGTGCCCCGATCTTCGGCACCTGCGCCGGGATGATCCTGCTGTCGACTGCCATCGTCGACGGCGACGAGCCCGTCCTGCCCCTGCTCGATGTGGACGTCCGGCGCAACGCGTTCGGCCGCCAGCTCGATTCGTTCGAGGCGGACATCGCGGTCCCGATGCTCGGCGACCGGCCCGTCCATGCCGTGTTCATCCGGGCCCCCGTCGTCGAGTCGACCGGGCCGAACGTCGACGTCCTGGCCCGCCTCGACGACGGCCGGGTCGTGGCCGTCCGCGAGCGGAACGTCATTGCCACGGCCTTCCATCCCGAGCTGGCCGGCGAGACGCGCTTCCACCGGCTCGTGGCGACGATGGCCGCCGAGCATGACGACCCCGGCGAGGGCTCGGGCCGACGCCACCACCCGACCCGACGCACGGGACAGGCCCGATGACTGCGGCGCGCGCCGGCCGCCCGGCGGGCAAGGTCCGGGCTGCCCGGATCACCGATCTCGCGGCCCTGGGCGAGCTGTCCCGCCTCTGCGAGGACGATGCGGCCGGGGGTCGATCCCTCGGGTTGCCGGTCACCGGCCCGCGGATCGGCGTCTTCAGCCTCTTCCGGCTGCCCCTCGGCGCCTTCCGACCACATGACCTCCTCTTCGTCTACGAAGAGGATCGACGCGTCGCCGGCCTGGTCCGCGTGGAGCGCGAGAACCATCGCGACGACTGGACCATCGTGGAGCTCGACGGTCTGACGGGCCTCGCCGGCGCCGGCGCCGGCGACCTCCGCTTCCGCCTGGTCCAGCATGTCCTCCGAGAGGGCCAGAAGCGGGGAGCGGCTCGCTTCCACGTCGCCTGTACTGATGCCGGCGGCAACGTGGAGCTGTTCATGCAGGCGGGCTTCGCCCGCTACGGCGAGGAGCGCGTCCTCCACCGCGACGGGGCGACCCAGCTGCCCGACGCCTGGTCGGAGGAACGGGTTGCCGCCGCCCGCATCCTCCAGGCGACGCCCCGGGACGCGATCGCCCTGATGCAGCTCTACACCCAGGTCACGCCGGCGCCGGTCCGCCGCCTCGAGGGCTTCCGCATCCCCGATTGGGAGCGCCAGGGATCGAACTGGCGGGTCCCCCGGAGCAGCCTTGCCCCGCTCCTCCGCTTCGCCGACATCGAGGGCTACGTCCAGGAGGCCCCGGACGGCGTCGCCCTCCAGGGCTTCATCCAGATCGGCGTGTCGCGCGAGGACCAGCCCCACTACCTCCGGGTCATGGGGCGACCCGAGGCCGACCTCGCCGGCCTCATCGACTTCGGGCTGGCCGACATTCGGGCGCGGACCGGGAAGAACGCCGACCGCAACAGCGGCGAGGGCGTGATCGCCCCGGTCCGGACCTACGAATCACCCATCGATCGCCGTCTCGAGGAGGCAGGCTTCGCCACCATCTCCACCGTCACCCTGCTCATGAAGGAAACCCTCGTCCGCGTCGCCGAACCGGCCCTCGTGCCGGCCGGTGTCCGCAGCCTGGAGGTCACCCGTGGCTCCTGACGACCGCTCGGCCCGGCGCGAGACGATCGACGACCTCGGGGCGCTCCTGGGGGCGTTGCCCGACGAGATCGTGGCGGCGATCCACGCCCTGCCGGACCAGGAATCGGTCATCGAGGTCGTGCTGGACCTGGGCCGCCGGCCCGAGGCGCGCTTCCCGGACTCGGAGGTGACGCTCCTCGATCGGGAGATCACCGAGGCCGACATCAGCAACGTCGTCGACCACATCGGGACGTTCGGGGACGACAATCGGGCGGGCATCGAGCGGACGCTCCATCGGATCTCCGCGATCCGCAACCGGAACGGCAAGATCGTGGGCCTGACCTGCCGGATCGGGCGGGCGGTCTACGGGACGATCGAGATCATTGCCGACTTCGTCGAGAGCGGGAAGTCGATCCTCATCATGGGTCGGCCGGGCATCGGCAAGACGACGATGCTCCGTGAGGCGGCCCGTGTCCTGGCCGACGACCTCGGCAAGCGGGTCGTCGTCGTCGACACCTCGAACGAGATCGCCGGCGACGGGGACATTCCGCATCCGGCCATCGGCAAGGCCCGCCGGATGCAGGTCCGGACGCCGTCGATGCAGCACCAGGTGATGATCGAGGCCGTCGAGAACCACATGCCCCAGGTCATCGTCATCGACGAGATCGGGACGGAGCTCGAGGCCCAGGCCGCGCGGACGATCGCCGAGCGGGGCGTCCAGCTGATCGGCACGGCCCACGGCAACAACCTCGACAACCTGATGCTCAACCCGACCCTCTCCGACCTCATCGGCGGGATCCAGAGCGTGACCCTCGGCGACGAGGAGGCCCGCCGCCGGCGGACCCAGAAGAGCGTCCTCGAGCGCAAGGCGCCGCCGACGTTCGACGGCATCATCGAGATCGTCGACCGCGAGCGGGTCACGGTCCACGCCGACGTGGCCGACAC
>JACQEH010000056.1 GCA_016200675.1 Chloroflexota bacterium
CGACGCGAGCCGCCGCCGGCGCGAACCGGGCGCTCCGAGCCGCCGCCGCCGCGAACCGGGCGCCGCGAGCCGCCGCCGCGAACCGCCGTTCGTGCGGACCGAATCAGACCTTCAGCATCACGTGCTTGACGACGGTGTAGTCCTCGATGGCGTACATCGACTGGTCCTTGCCGTATCCCGACTCCTTGAAGCCGCCATGGGGCATCTCGGAGACGAGCGTGAAGTGGTCGTTGACCCAGACCGTGCCGAACTGGATTGCCTTGGCCACGCGCATGGCGCGCCCGATGTCGGCGGTCCAGACCGAGGCTGCCAGCCCGAACCGGACGTCGTTGGCCCAGGCGATCGCCTGCTCCTCATCGCCGAACCGCTGGACGGTCACGACCGGCCCGAAGACCTCGTCCTGGACGATCTCGCTGCGCTGGCCGGGGCCCGCGATGACGGTCGGCTCGTAGTAGGCACCGGGGCGGTCCGGCCGGGTTCCGCCGGTGACGATCTCGGCGCCCGCGCGGGCTCGGTCGACCATGCCCTCGACCTTGTCAGCCTGGGCCCTGGCGATGAGCGAGCCCATCTCGATGTCGTCGCCTTCGGTGGGATCGCCCCACTTGATCGTCTTGACCGAGGCCGCCAGGTCGGCGACGAAGTTGTCGTAGACCTTCGGCCCGGTGATGACGCGACAGGGGGCCGTGCAGTCCTGGCCGCTGTTCCAGTAGGAGAAGACCTTGAGGTTCTCGATGACGGCCTCGAGGTCGGCGTCGTCGAAGACCACGACCGGGGCCTTGCCGCCGAGCTCCAGGTGGAGGCGCTTGACGCGATCGGCGGCGACCCTGGCGATGTGCTTGCCGGTGTCCGTGTCGCCGGTGACGGAGATCATCCCGACCTTCGGATGCCCGACGAGGTCGTCGCCGATCGCCGCGCCCGTGCCGGTGATGACGTTGAGGACCCCGGGCGGCAGGATGTCGGCCGCGATCTCGGCCAGGACGAGGGCGGTCAGCGGCGTCCGGGCGGACGGCTTGAGGACAACGGTGTTTCCGGCCATGAGGGCCGGCCCGATCTTCCAGCCGGCCATCATGATCGGGTAGTTCCAGGGGGCGATCGAGGCCACGACGCCGACCGGCTCGCGGCGGACCATGCTCGTTCGACCGGCGATGTACTCGTTGGCCGCCTTGCCCTCCATGACCCTTCCCGCGCCGGCGAAGAAGCGGAGGTTGTCGACGACGACCGGGATCTCGTCGATCGCCGCGCCGACGGGTTTGCCCGTGTTCCGGCTCTCCAGGCGGCCGACCTCGTCGGCCCGGGTCTCCAGTGCGTCGGCGAGCTTGAGGAGGAGGAGGCTGCGGTCCTGGGGCGTGCTGTGCTGCCAGGTCTCGAAGGCCGTCGCGGCCGACTGGACGGCGCGATCGACGTCCTCGGCGCCCGAAGCCGGCACGTGGGCGATGACCGTGCCATTGGCCGGGTTCTCGACCGCCAGCGTCTGGCCGCTGGCGCTCTCGACCCACTCGCCGTTGATGAACTGCTTGAAGGCCTGGACCTTGTCCATGACGTCGGTCACCGTCGTTCCTCCCGAGGTGGCTGGGGGCCGGCATGCCGGCCGGAATCCGGACGCACACGATCGATCTGGGGTACCGGCCCATTGTGCGCCAGCGGCGGTAGCGCGTTCCAGCCCGCGGTCCGGCTCCCGGTCAGCGAAGGGCGACCCCGAGGATGACGCGCCCGCCGGCCCCAACGGCGAGGTCCCGCCATGTCCAGCGGATCGGCCGGAACGTCGACCGCGGCCCGCTGTCGAAGGCCCGCGCATCCATGGCCAGGGCGAGCTGGTCGGCATGGCGGATGGCCCGGACGAGGAGGCCGACGAGCAGGCGCGGGTGCCAGGTCGAGGCAAGGCCGCGGATGCGTCGGGCCTGGCGCAGCGTGGCCAGATCCTCGGCCAGCCGCGGCACGGCCTGATAGGCGGCGAGGGCCCCATACGCGAAGCGCGGCGAGATGCGGACCTGTTGTACGAGCGAATCGACGAGCCGAGTCGGATCCGTCGTCTGGGCGAAGATCGCCCCGACCGAGACGATGGCCATGACCCTCGCACCGAGCGCGAGAGCTGCCATCGCCGCTTCCTGCGTGATTCGGAGCGGGCCGAGGCGGGCAATCTCCGTTGCCGCCGGGCTGCTGTTGGAGCCCGAGAAGAGCAGGTTCGCCAGGGCGATCGAGAGCGCGGCGACCGCCAGCGGCGCGAGGCCACGCCCCAGCCGACGCGGAGGGACGTTGCCGAGCCATCGGCCGGCCGCGAGCGCCACGAGGGCCAGGCCGATCGGTGGACCCGCCCGGAGCGTCGTCGCCAGCCCGATCAGCCAGGCCAGCGCCAGGCCCAACTTGACCACCGGGCTCGTTCGGCCCAGCAGGCTTTCCAACTGGCGACGGTCGAGATCTGGTGCGGTCAGCATCAGGTGGCGTCCGAACGGAAGGGCTCGGCGGGGAACCGACCTTGCCCGTCGTCGGCGACGATCCAGCCGTCGTCCATCTCGATCCGCCGATCGGCAACCCGGGCAGCAAAGCGGGGGTCGTGGGTGGCGGCCAGGACCGCCGTCCCTGCCCCCACCAGCTCGGTGATGATCTCGGCCAGCGATTCCCAGCCCCGACGATCCTGGCCGAAGGTCGGCTCGTCGAGCAGGAGGAGCCGCGGGCGTCGGGCGAGGGCCGTCGCCATCGAGAGGCGGCGCTGCTCGCCGCCCGAAAGGCGGTAGGGGCTTCGGGCGCCGAACGCCTCGAGGGGCAGGCCCAGGCGGTCCATGAGGGCCGCCGACCGGTCGACCGATGCGGGGTCGAGCCCGAGCCGGACCTCCTCCGCCACCGTGTCGGCGAGGAACCCGAGCTCCGGGTCCTGGAAGACGTAGCCGGCCATCGCCGCCAGCCCCGCCGACTTGAGCCGTGCCGGATCGACGCCGTCAAGGCGGACGGAACCGTGCCCCGGTCTGAGCAGCCCGGCCACCAGGCGAAGGAGCGTCGACTTGCCGCTCCCGTTGGGACCGACGAGGGCGACCCGTTCGCCGCCCGCGATCCCAAGCTCCACGTCGCGGACGGCAGGCACGCCGGGCACGAACTCGAAGCGGAGATGGTGCGCGCGGACGACGTCGGGCCCGGCCGCCCGAATGGGCGCCACGACCGTCTTCCGCCAGCGCGCCGGGGGCGGCTCGACGAGGTCGTCCGGGAGCCAGATTCCAGCCCCGGCCAGCCGCGTCCCCGAACGAGCGAGCACCTCCGCGGGGGGCCCGACGTCGATGGGCGTGCCAAGCTCGTCGAGTGCCAGGACGAGATCGGCCAGCGGCCACGAGAGGTCGGCGCGATGCTCGACGAGGACGATCGTGGCGCTCCGCTCCCCGCGGATCAGGGCCAGGCGTTCGAAGAGCGCGGCGGCGGCCTCTTCATCGAGGTTCGCGGTGGGTTCGTCGAGGACGAGGACGGACGGCCGAGGGGCCTCGACACCGGCCAGGGCGAGCCGCTGCTGCTGCCCGCCCGACAGGCGCGACCCCCGGCGCCGGTCGAATCCGCCGAGGCCGACGGTCGAGAGCGCCTCCGGGACGCGGGCCCGCATGGCGGGCCAGGCCCAGGCCCGATTCTCGAGGCCGAAGGCAACGTCGTCCTCGGCGCGGTCCATCACCAGCTGGCTGCCCGGGTCCTGGAAGAGGACGCCGACCCGCGACGCGACCTGGGCCGGCGACGCCGTCGAGACCTCGACGTCGCCGATGCGCAGCGAGCCGGCCCACTCGCCGGGGACATCCCGGGGGACGAGACCGGCGACGGCCCGGGCAAGGGTGCTCTTGCCGGATCCCGACGGGCCGACGACGACGAGGACTCCGCCAGCGTCGAGGCGCAGGTCGATCCCTTGGAGGGCCGGCCGAGTCGCCCCGGCGTAGGTGAAGCGAATACCCTCGGCAACGAGTGGCAGCGGGCCCGTCGGCCCGCGCTCGCCGGTCAGGCCGGGAATCCTTCGAGCACCCCGGCCCGCCGCAGGGCTCGGACGAGGGCGATCGAGCCAAGGGCCACGATCACCACCGCCGAGACCGCCATGGCGACGCCTCGCGCGATCTGGACATCGATGGCAATGTCCGCGTAGTAGACCGCCCAGTCGTGGATCCAGGCCGCCGCAGCACTGGCGATCGCCGCGATGGCGATGACCGGCAGCGACCAGTTGCGGTACAGGGTGAGCGCGAACACGAGCTCGGCCGCCATTCCCTGGACGAACCCCGAAAGCAGGACGTCCGGTCCCCACGGGCTGACCAGGAGGCTCGACACGCCCGCGGCGACGAGCTCCGCGAACAGCGCTGCGCCGCGCTTGCGGACGATGAGCGGCGCCAGGACGGCCGGGACGAGCCAGCCGCCGTAGATCAGGAAGGCTCCCAGGGGCGCCACGGCGCTGGCCGGGGCAATCACGCTCCAGGCCGTATTGAGGGCCACGAACGCGACCCCGAAGACCACCCCGATGATGGCCGTGACGAGGATGTCCCGCGTTCGCCAGCGGGTGGCCGGGAGGGCCGCGACGGCGGCGGTCGCGGGGGACGGAACGGCGTTTGTCACGGGTGTCAGGCCTCCGGTGAAATCGGGACGCCGCCCCGGAGGGGACGGCATCATCGAGTCGAACGGCCTGTTCGAAACGGCCTGCTTCCTTCGCCGGTATGAGCCGGATCAGGTTCGGCGGGTCTGTGGCCTGGCCACACTCTCAGCGCTACCGCGCTCCCCGGAGGCGATCTTCAGTTGGCGGGAGTCTACACCCGGGCCCACGAAGGTCGGCCCGGATCGCTCAGCGCGCTGGCCGGGCGAGCTGGCCGTCCATCCAGGCGATGACGTCGGCCATGATCGCCGGCCCCTCGGCCTCGTTGTGGAGCTCGTGGCGGACGTCCTCGTAGGTTCGCCGCGTGACACCGGGGATCGCCCCGAGCGGCTCCGTCGCCCGGGCCGGGACGATGCGGTCGGCGAGGCCCTGGATGACCAGTGTCGGAATGGACAGCCGGGACGCCGCGCCGCGGACCCGCACCTGCTCGGCGAAGCCCAGGGCTCCGAACTTCACCGTCGAGCGGTCGAGCATGAGCGGATCCCCCCGGGCTTCCCGCTGCCGGTCCGGCACCTTGGAGAGCATGTCCGGCCGCGGGCCGTTGCTGATCATGAGGTGGGGTGCGATGCGCGCGAGGAGCGGCGCGGCCACCCGCTTCCAGGCCCCGAGGTTGTCGTCGATGCCCGGAGCGGAGAGGACCAGGAGGTCTGGCAGCGGCCGCCCCGACACGCAATAGCCGAGGGCGATGAGGCCGCCCATCGAATGGCCGTACAGGACGACCGGACGCCCAGGGACTGCCGACCGGACGGCGCCGAGGCGATCTTCGACGTCGTCGTGGAAGCGCGACCAATCGTCGACCCAGGCCCGCTCCCCGCCCGACGCACCGAAGCCCCGATGGTCCCAGCCGAAGCACTCGTAGCCGGCCGCCGCGAACTGGTCGCCGACATGCCCGTAGCGGGCGCTGTGCTCGCCGAGGCCGTGGACGAAGAGGACCGCGGCCTTGGGCGTCTCGGCACTCCAGTGGCGGGTCAGGATCCGGATGCCGTCCCGGGTCGTGGCGGTGTCGGTCGTCGATGCCATGTGCCGAGCCTACTCTCGTCGCCGGGCGCGTGCGAAAGGCCGGGCGCCTGGGTGCCCCCGCGCACGTACCATCGCCGGATGCAGGGCTCGTCGGACTGGCTCGAGGTCGGCGATCGGGTGCTCGCCCGTCGGTACGCCTTTGCCGACCAGCAGATCGGCCTCGTCCTCGGCAACGGCGAGGCACTCGTCATCGACACGCGGTCCACGCCGGGTCAGGCCCGCGAGCTCCTCGACGACATCCGCCGCGTGACGCGGGATCCAGTCCGGATCGTGGTCGACACGCACTGGCACTCGGATCACGTCTTCGGCAACCACGACTTCCGGCCGGCCACCATCTGGGGCCACGAGCGCTGCCGGACCGGCCTGCTCACGAGGGGCGAGGCCCAGCGCAGTGGCCTGGCCGAGGCTGTCCCTGACCTGGCGGCCGAGCTCGCGGAGGTCGTCATCGACCCGCCCGACCGGACCTTCACGGACTCGACGACGATCGAGATCGGGCGCCGGCCGGTCGAGCTCCACTACCTTGGGAGAGGCCACACCGAAGCCGACATCGTGGTCCTCGTCCCCGATGCCGGTGTCCTCTTCGCCGGCGATCTCCTGGAGAACGACGCCACGCCCTGGTTCGGCGACGGCTTCCCGATCGAATGGCCGGACACGGTGCAGCGGCTGCTTCCCTACGTCACGGGGCCGGTGGTGCCGGGTCATGGCTCCGTGGGCGACCGTGCGTTCGTCGAGCGCCAGCTCCGCGAGTTCCGGGCCGTCGCCGACCTCGCCGAGCGGCTGCACGCCGGCAGGCTGGACCGCGACGCGGCCCTCGACGGGATGCCGTACCCGCGGGACGTCGCGGTCCAGCCACTCGACCGGGCGCTGGCCCAGCTTCGCGGCGAGCTGGACCCCGCCGACTAGCCCGCGTCGCCGCCCACGCGGACGATCGTCCGGCCGCGCGCCTGGCCGATGACGATGGCGTCGAGGGCCGGCTCGAGGGTGTCGAGCGTCACTTCGGTCACCCGCTCGCCGAGTCCTCGTGGCCGGAGGTCGCCGGCCAGCCGCTGCCAGATCCGACGGCGCTTGGCGATCGCGAGGTACGCCGAGTCGATGCCGAGGATCGTCACCCCCCGCAGGATGAAGGGCAGGACGGTCGTCACGAGGGCCGGGCCCGAAGCGTTGCCACAGGCCGCCACGGCCCCGTCGCGGCGGAGCGTCCGGAGGATGTACGGCAGCGTGGCCGCGCCGACGGCGTCGATGGCCGCCGCCCAGCGCTCCGACTCGAGGGGCTTCCCCGAGGCGGATGCCTCCTCCCTGGTGAGGAAGCCGGCGACGCCGAGCGATCGCAGCCACGGCTCCTCGTCGGGCTTGCCCGTGACCGCCCAGACCTCGTAGCCGAGCTCGGCCAGGATCCCGATCGCCGTGCTTCCCACCCCGCCCGTGGCGCCGGTCACCAGGACCGGGCGTCCCGCGGGTTCCAGGCCCCGCGTTTCCAGCTCGACCACCGCCTGGGCGGCCGTGAAGCCGGCCGTCCCGAGGGCCATCGCGTCCCGGGCGCTCAGCCCGGTGGGGAGGGGCACGACCCAGTCGGCCGGCACCCGGGCGTACTCGGCGAAGCCGCCGTGCCGGCTCACGCCGAGGTCGTAGCCATGGGCGATGACCTCGGTCCCGATCGTGAACGACGGGTGGGTCGATCGGATCACGGCCCCGGCGAGGTCGATACCCGGGACCAGCGGGTACGCCCGGGCAACCTTGCCGTCGGAGGTCGCCGCCAGGCCGTCCTTGAAGTTGACCGAGGACCAGTCGACGCGGATCTCGACCTCTCCCTCGGGCAGGTCGCCCGGCGTGAGGGTCCGCAGGCCGCGCTCGAAGCGCTCGCCACGCTTGTCGACGACGTAGGCGCGGAACGTGGCTGGCAGTCCTGGCAAGGTGGCCTCACGTGGTGGCAGAGCGCGGTTGGGACGGGGTGCTGGCTGCGCCGTGGCGAGGCCATCATCGCCCTTCGATCGCCCGATGTCAGCCTCCGCGTGGAGGGGCGCCAGGGCGGGTGCGATAGAATGCGCCCGCGCCGCGGCGGCGCATCGCTGGCGAGTGGCCAAACGGTAAGGCACCTGACTCTGGATCAGGGGATTGAAGGTTCGAATCCTTCCTCGCCAGCCAACTCCACAAGATGTAGGGCTCGCGGAACGCTGAACCACCACATCTTGTGGCCTGACGGAGGCCGGACGTCGTCGGCGAGGAGACGCCGCGATGGTTTGGGCACCTGACTCTACTGATCTTTGGGCACCTGATTCGGGGCGCCCTGATCTATGGGCATCTGATTCGAAGGGACGCCTGATCCTCGGCCGGGCGGTTGAGCTCTTCCTCGGCGCCAAAGCCGCCGAGGGCGCCTCGCCCCGGACGGTCGAGTGGTACCGGATGATCCTGATCCGGCTTGTCCGGTCGCTCGGCGCCGACCGCGCGGGCGACGGGCTCGACCCGGCCGAGCTGCGGGCGTGGCTCGTCGAGCTCCGGACGACCCTGGCGCCGGTCAGCGTCGCCGGCTACGTCCGGACGCTCCGAGTCCTCGGCAACTGGTTGGCGGCCGAGGGCCTGGCCGACGCCGCCGCGCTGCGTGGCCTCCGTCGGCCACGGGTCCCGCACAAGGTCATCGAGCCCGTCGCCGACGACGTCCTCCGCCGCCTGCTCGCGGTCTGCTCGCCTCGCGACCGGGCGATCGTGCTGCTGATGATCGACACCGGGCTGCGCGTGTCCGAGGTGGCCGGCATCCGACTCGGCGATCTGCGGCCCGACGGCACGCTCAAGGTCCGCGGCAAGGGCTCACGCGAGCGGATGGTGCCGGTCGGCTCGACCGCCCGGCAGGCGATCGTCCGCTACCTCGGTCAGCGCGGCCCGGGGAAGCCCGACGACGCGCTGTTCCTCGGTCGGCGGGGCGAGATCAGCGCCCGTGGGGTCCAGCAGATGGTCCGGAGGCTCAAGGGCCAGGTAGGAGTGACGGGACGCCTCAGCCCCCACTCGCTTCGCCACACGTTCGCCCGGAGCTACCTCGTCAACGGCGGCGATGTGTTCAGCCTCCAGCGGATCCTCGGCCACACGACGCTTGACATGGTGAAGCGCTACGTGGCCCTCGCCGATGTCGACCTCGTGACGCGCCACGCTGTCGCATCACCCGCCGACCGGCTCGCCAGTACGCGGCAGCGACAGTCGGGTCCACCAGGCCGGTAGACCCTGTGGCGGACTCATCGCCTCGTTCCCGAGCTCCCACAAGGAACGGCTCCGGAAGGGGGAAGAGCGGAATCTCGTGGGCCGCGGTCCGCCGTGGCTTGGGCGATACGTCTATGCCCTACCTGAAGTACGTCGGCAAGCGCGGCCCGAGTGATCCACGAGCGAACCGGCCAGCGCACTCAAGGCAATCAGGATCGCGGCGGGGGCGGTCGAACTGGACATCCCGGGCCAGCGGATGTACGCGGACCCAGTCGAGCGGCGCGTCCCTTGGCGTGAGTCCAGTGACCGAGAACATGAAGTCGTTGGCAGCGAGCGACGCAGCGGTGGCATTGAGCGTTATGACGCTCGGGGCCACGACATCGGGATCATCGACGTAGCGCTGGGCCCGTCGCTGCGCTGGCGATGCGGCTTCCTCGGCCATCCGCGTCGGCGAAACCGCGCCGTTGCACCACAGACATCCCTGGCCAGGGAACACGGTCCGCCCGACCGAATGAACCGCGGTCACCATGCCGGTGGCCGGCTCGATTCCCACTTTCGCCCCGAGCTGCGCTCCGGGAATAAGGAACTGCTGGCAGATGGCGTTGAACAGGAACCGGGCCTGATCGGAGTTCGCCGCCAAGAACAGATAGTCGCAATCCAGGAGCTGAGCAGCGACCTCCGGCTGGCGGACGTCGGCGAAGAGGCGGTCCACTCTCACAGCTGGATCTGCCTCGCGGGCTAGTCTCGCAGCTAGGTCGACCTTCGGTCGTGCCCGCTTTCGGCCCAGCGTACGCAGCCACGTGGGCAGCCAAGGATCATTGAACCAGACCCGGGCATCAGAACGGCGCGATCCGGGCAGTCGCGGCAGGTTGCTTGGCTCGACGCGATCGGGGTCGACGACAACGAGGTGGCCCACGCCCAGGCGCGCCAGGTACTCGACGAGGAGCATTCCCATACCGCCAGCGCCAATGACGCCCACTTTCGAGGCTCGAAGGATCGCTTGCCCGGCGTCGCCGAAAAGCCGAGCCTGGCGGTCGTAACGGGGATCGGCCCGCGCGACGGGCATGGGTTCAGGTCGAAGCCTCTTGAAGCCGGGCCCCAGGATCACGGCCTCGCGCACGAGCGCCCGGCCATCTCGTGTCCATATGTCTCCCGCGACCGCGCCGCGTGCGAAGACCAGCGCCCCGACTGGCGGGCCGCCGACGATGTCCAGGAGGGCCGGGTACCCGTTCTCATGGGAGGCCAAGTCCTCTCCTGAGAAGCCGACGTGGCTATCGCCGCCGTGAGTGTGTACGGCCAAATAGGCGAGATTCTCGGCAGAGGCTCGCAGCGCGGCGTCGCGGACGAAAGCCGCCGCGAGCCGGTGGTGGCCGCGGCCGCGCCCGGTGAGGTAGTCGATCCCGTCTTGCGCCTCGACGAACTCTCGGGCGAGAAGACGGCGCGAACCGCTGGCCTCCGCTACTCCGGCGAGAAGCACACCCGCGCGAGGGCCAGGGGTGCCAAAGAGGTGTTGCTCTAGGCGCTCGAACACGCTGACCGGCAAGCGGAGGTCCCAGGGCTGTGTCATTTCGCACGCAGCCACTGCATGACCCGTTCGAGCTTCAGGAGAACCGAATCGGTCGCCGCGTCGCGCCGGTTACTTCGGCGCGAGAGTTGTTGCGAGGGCTTGCCTTGGAACGAGCTCGGTGAGGTTCCGGAGCCAAGCGGCTGGCCGTCAACCCGGGAGAGATCGCCGCGGACGTGGTGCGGATAGATGTCGGCGTTCGGGTGGAGGTGGGTGACGTGAAAGCCGACCCACGTGGACGCTTGGGCGTAGGGAGCGCCAAGGGCCACCGGGTCGACGATCACGAGGGCGCCTCCGACGCCATCCTCGACGTAACTCACGCTCTCGGGATACGCCGTCTTGAGCTCCGCAATCGCCTCCGCGACTTCGGGACTGAGGGCCACTAGGAGTCGTCGTCGTCGTCGTTGGCGACGAACACCGAGTTCTTGTTAACGGTCACAATGTCGTCGTCGCCGACGATCTTCGGGCGGGCACCTGGCTCGACCTGGCTCAGAATGAACCCGAGCTTGATGTCGACACCCTGATCGATGGCGGCCTGCTTGATCTCGCGGCCCTTCAGCCGCGGTCCGACCACAACGACCGGCTTGTTGTTCACTGTGATCGTGGTTTCGTGCTCGGGCGGGTTTGCCGCCCCCTTCTGGTCGTTCACGCTCGGCACTCCTGTGGAATGGGTTACAAGGGCGAGTATAGCAGATCTGCTATGATCTGATCCGTCGGTTCCCCACGAGGTCCGGGGCCGAAGAGTTGACCGCATAGCAGAACAGCAATAGGCTGGGAGCGCCGCTACTGGCGATGACTGACCCCTACGACGCATACGTGTCACCAGCCGGCCAGGAGTGGATGATGCATTGCCATCCTCACCCAGTCGTAAGGTCGGACGCCGCGGCCGACCTCTTCGACCGGATCGTCAAGACCCGGATCCACGGCCCCCGCTATGCGATGCTGGCGGGCAGGCCAATCTGGAAGCTGCGCGCCTACGATGACCTTTGGGAATCCCGCGTCCGTGGGTCCGTCACCTCGTTTCGGCAATTCTTCCGCTTCACGCGGATCGCGGGACGCCCGGCCGCCGTCTTCATCGACGGCGCGCAGAAGAACCGTGCCAACCTGCCGAAGCACGTGCTGGACGCCGCCGAGCGTCGCCTTGATAAGTTCGTCGTCGAGCTCGCTGCAGACCCGTCGCTCCAATTCAGGTGCCTAGTTCTATGAATGCCCCCCGTCCTTCTGATCTCATCCCAGCACTCCGAGCCGCTCCCGAGATCGACGCCGCGTATGCTCGACGCTACCCCTTAGCCGGCGTTGCCCTTGCCGTGGCCCGACTACGAGCAAGGCTCGGCCTTACGCAGGCGGAATTCGCCGCGGAGCTCGGTACCACTCAGTCGGTGATCGCTCGTCTGGAGTCGGGCCGGCATGGCTTCCAGGTGTCGCTGCTCAATCGGATTGGCGCTGCGTTCGGGACCGGCTGGGCCGTATCCTTTGGCGCTGGCGATTTGACTGAGCGAGAGGACGCGACGCGGCCCATCGCCACTATTGAACCTTCGGGCGACGCACTACTTGATGCGTTCAACACGGCCAACACCACGGGGGATACCGAGAGAGCGCATCGGATCGCCCTGCGCATTGCAAGGGATCCATCCACTGCACGACGGCGCCTTGCTATTGCCCTCGATGCCATCAACCGGGGCGACAACAAGAAGGCCCTAGAGGGCGCGCAAACCGCTTTAGATCTCGGGCTCAACGCTCGCTCTGCCTCGGTTGCGCGCATCGTGGAAGGGCGCGCACTTATTGGCCTGAAGCGGCCGGAAGATGCGCTCGAGGTTCTGGCCGACGTCACAGACCATCTCGCTGTCGCGACCCGCATCGAAGCACTCATCGAGCTCGATCGCGCCGACGAAGCCGTCAACCTC
Organism: Chloroflexota bacterium; assembly: GCA_016200675.1. Taxonomy (GTDB): domain Bacteria; phylum Chloroflexota; class Limnocylindria; order Limnocylindrales; family CSP1-4; genus UBA5189. The sequence goes on from JACQEH010000056.1 coordinate 12,272, forward strand.
GGTGAGCGCCTCGTCGCCGATGCGGATGAGCGCTCCGGCGCGCTGGCTGCCTATTCGGCCGCCCGCGCGTATTGGCATGCGGATCGTCCATTCCAGGCCCTGGACCAGGTCGTGGCATACCGCGTTCGTGAGCCGAATGATCCGGTGGGCACCATGCTGCAGGGCGCCATCCTCGGCTATATCGGTGATTCGACCGGCAAGATGGAGCCGTACAGGCTGGCGATGGAGCTGTTCCGCATCCTTCCCGACGAGGAGCCTGAGACCTGGCGACTGCGCGCCATGACGGCCGCACGCCTAGGGGATTGGCGCGAGGCGCTTGCTGCCGTTTCACGGACCGTCGCACTCGGGACCAATCGGCCGCCGGAGCGGGCCAGTGCTACGAAGTTGGTGGCCGAATGCCTCGATCGCGTACGTGACGCCGAGGTTCTTGATCAGGCGCTCGACGTCGTCGCGAACGAACACCTGCTGGACGAACCAGAGCTTGGCAGGCGGCGTTCGTTGGCCTGCGCCTGGCGGGGCGACTTCGCGGGCTCGGTGCGCGCCATAGGTCACACCATCGCAACGCTCGACCGCGCTGCTCCCGCAGATCAGGTGCGTTGCGCGACCGCCCTCCTCGTGAGCAACGAAGTCAAGCGTGCCTTTCCGATCTTGATGCGCAACCGCGAGATCCTCTCAATCCCGCACGGCCAGAGATTCCTGGCGCGAGCGGCGCTCGAGAACAACGATCTTCCGGTCGCCGAGGAAGCCCTGAAAAGGATCGCCGACGATGGCGAAGAAGAGGCTGGGACACGCGTCGCCCTGGATCTGCTTCAGGCAATCCGTCGCAGCCACGACGAGATGGCCGTCCTCGGGAGGCTATCCCAGTCCCACGACCTGCGGGCCGAGCCGAATCGGGTCATCACGACTCATGAGCCGACGACGGCGCCGAGTTCGTCGTGGGAGACCTCGTCGGTGCCTTCGCACGTGAGCCGTCACCAGGAACAGATCGCTGCAATGAACCGCCTCGCGGTCCAATACGTCGGCGCCATAAGCAACTAGGGCCAAAGGTGCGCGGTTAGTACCGCCAGGGTCGTCTCACGCGGCGGGGGCAGTCAGGAGGCATCCGAGCGCAGGGGCCACCGGGTATTCGAGCGGACTTGGGCCACGTCAATCCGGTCCGCCGGCGACGCCACTCGGTGGACCGCGCGAAGGTCATCGTCTAGTAGCTCGACGTATCGCCGCGTGACCTGGATCGAATGCGGGCTGTGGCCGAGGATGCGCTGCAGGCTGAAGACGTCGCCGCCGTTCGTCAGGAAGGCGCGGGCGAAGGTGTGACGCAGGATGTGGGGCGAGCAGCGGGTCTGGATGCCAGCCCGCGAAGCCAGTCGATGGACGAGTTGATGGATCCCGCGCGCGGATAGCCGCGAGCCTCGAGGCCCAATGAACAACGGGGAGTTGCCAACCATGCCTAGGCGCCTCGCCGACGACCACCCGCGGAGCGCCTTCCGCGTTCGCCGTCCGATCGGCACGACCCGCTCACGGCTTCCCTTCCCCATCACGCGACAGCGACCCTCGATGAGGTCTACATCCCCGACCTTGAGCCAGGCGACCTCACTCAGGCGCATCCCCGTGTCGATCATCAGCAGGATGAGTGCGAGGTCGCGCTGCGGCTGACGCGACTCGGTGGCCGCATGCACGAGCCGGGCGATCTCGTGGTCGCGGAGGCTTGGGACGAGTTGATCCGGGACGCGCGGGATGGGTACTGCGCGAACCGGGTTCGCCGGAAGGTCGAGCTCAGCCGCGATCCAGGTTCCGAAGGCCTTGATCGTGCGGACACGGCCCGCCAGGCTGCTCGGCGCGAGCGCCGTCGGGCGGGCGTTGAGAGCTAGGAGCCATCGGCGCACGGTGACTGGCTGCAGGTCGGCGACCGTCGCCGTCCGTCCATCGCGCTCGAGGAACCGCATGAACTCCATGAGGTTCGCCCGATACCAATCGATCGTTCGCGGGCTTCGGCCGGCAACCCGAAGGGCAACGAGGTACTCCTCGACCACCTCGGCCAATCGATAGCGGTCGAGCGAAGGCTCGGGCGCCGCTGCCGCTACCGCTCGCACGCCTGCAGCTCCAGGTATCGCCGGAACAGCCGGTCGCTGATCGCGTAGCGTCCCCGCTGGCCGTTCGCCAGGCGATCGATCTGACCACGAGCGGCGAGCCGGCGAAGGGCCTGGCGTGTCGCGGGCGGCGAGATCCCAAGACGCTTGGCCGCGTCCTCGATCTCGCCAGACAGTCGAGCGACGTTCGCCGAGGCGACCACGGATGCCACCTGGCGCTCGGCGGGCGCCATCGCCGACCAGCGCGCCGCGAAGATCTCCTGGCTCACCGACGCGAAGGCGCGTTCGAAGGCCGCGGCGAACTCGGCCCTGCCGACCGTTCCTCCTTCGGCTGCATCGAAGGCGAAGTAGGCCAGCTTCTGCAGGTAGTACGGTCGGCCGCCCGACAGCTCGACAATCTCAGCCAAGACGGCGTCGTCGAACCTGATACCGGTTCCGGCGAGCGGCTTCGCGATCGCCTCCGCGGCCGACGCCGCACCGAGCGGCCCGAGGGTGATGGGCTCGAAGAAGCGCACGAGGGGCTCGTGGGCACCGCGGATGGAGCCGAAGAGGCCAGGCGAGGCCGAGACGACGAAGGTAATCGCGATGTCCATCGCGTAAAGTTCGAGGCTGATCGCCCGGAGCTGCAGCAGGGCGTCGCCGGGAGTGGCGACCAGGTCGACGTCGTCGACCATGACGACCAGGGTGTGATGGTCGCCCACCTGTGCCGCCCGCCGGAGCGCGCTGGGAAGCTCCTTCTCGACCTCCCGGGGCGGCCTTCGGAGGCGCGCCTCCGCCACGCCCACGTCGAAGCCCACCTCGAGGTCGACGTTCGAGGTCCAGCCGCTGTCCGTTTCGGCTGCGACCGCGCCCGTAAGCGCCGCGAGGAAGTCGTCCCTCGACTGCGGGTAGGCCATGGTCAGGACGACCCGGTCGCCGGCTGCCTCGAGGCGCCGGCGCCAGTGCATGAGGAGCGTCGTCTTGCCGATCGCCCACTCGCCGAGCAGCGCGGTGTGCTGCGGATGACCATCGCGGGTCCGCGCGACGCGCGCCTCGTGCATGGCGGTCTCCGGCTCACGACCCGATAGCAGCGGCGGGAAGATGCCGCTACCGGGGCGGAACGGGTTCGCCGATCGTGTTTGTGACAACTGTGACAACTCCTGTCACAAAGCTCCTGAAGATGGTTCGGCCGAGGAAGCGCCGCTGGGCGCCGCCTCGGCCGGGTTGTGCACCGTCAATCCACACTTCCCTACAGCTCGTCCGGCCTCAGGCGGAACCAGCGCCGCGGTCGCGCGGCACACTGGATCACGTCGAGGAAGACCTCGCTGTAGGGGACGCTGCCTGACTCAATGACCTGCCAGAGGGCGTTGAGCATCGCGCTGGCGACCATCAGGTTCGTCACGAGGAGTTGCGGTCGCTCAGCTGCCAGGACCTGACAACCCGGCTCTTGCGGCTCCTCGCTGTCCGCCGCCTCGCCGATCTCCGGGTGGATCTCGACGAGGTGGCCGTCGACCGACCAGCCATCGCGGCGACGGACGAGCTGGACGTTGCCGTCCGTTTCGTCGTTGCCGCCGCTGATCAATGTCGCGTTATCGAGCGTTGCGAGGTGGCGGTCGACGAGCGCCCGCGTGCGGTGGTTGTCGACCGCCAGGAGGACGATGTCCCCTTCGCGGACGATCACACTGACGTTGGCTCCGTCGA
>JACQEH010000052.1 GCA_016200675.1 Chloroflexota bacterium
CGCCGACGTTCGACGTCATCATCGAGATCGTCGACCGCGAGCGGGTCACGGTCCACGCCGACGTGGCCGACACGGTCGACAACCTGTTGCGCGGCGACCCGGTCGCGCCGGAGCTCCGCTGGCGCGACGACGAGGGCGTCCACCGCTCCCAGTCGCGACCCAAGCCGTCGCCGCGCGAGCCGCTCCAGACCGATCGCTTCTCGGGGCTGGTTGGGTCCGGTTCCTCCTGGCGCATGGAGCCGGGCTGGCGCGGCGACGCCGCCTACCGGACCGGGTTCGGTGTCGGCGGCGGGGCGTTCCCCGGTGCCGAGCGCGGGGCGCGGCCCGGCTACCGGCCCGGCGCAAGCGGCTCGTGGCGGCCGGCTCGGCCGGGGACGAGCTCGCCACGCGGCAGCGCTGGTGGCGCCCAGGGGCCTGGTCTCGGGGGTCCGGCCGCGCTCGTGGACGGACCGTTCGTGGCCGGTGAGATCGCCGATCGCGGGCCGCTCGAGCGGGGCAGCCTGCCCGTCCCCGAGCCGCGCGCCCGCGAGGCCCGCGAGCTGTCGCGCCAGCAGGAATGGCGGACGTCCGCGGCGAGGGCCATCGACGCCCTCCGGGTCGACGAGGGCCAGGCGCCGGTCAACGCCGCGGACCTCGATCCCGACGACCGCGACGATGAGGGAGCCGACGACCTCGACGGCGAGGAGCGGACCGATGGGGCCCTCCGGGTGGCCGGCGCGGACGGCCTCCCCACGCTGCGGGTCCTTCCCCAGGGGGTCAGCCGGCGGCGCCTCGAGCAGGCCGTCCGGGAGCTCCAGCTGCCGGTGGTCATCGCCCGCGACGTGGACGAGGCCGACGTCGTGATGACGATCCGGACCGAATACAAGCAGAAGACGCCGATGCTCCGCGAGGCCGAGGAGCGGGCCATGCCGATCTACGTCCTCAAGAACAACACCATCCTCCAGATGCAGGCCTCGCTGACTTCGATCTTCGCCCTCGAGCTCGATCCGCGGGACGCCGCCCTGCGGGAGACCGAGGAAGCCATCGGGATGGTCCTCCAGCGGTCCGAGCCGGTGGAGCTGTCGCCCCAGAACGCCTATATCCGGCGCCTCCAGCACCAGATGGCCGAGCGGGCCAACCTCGTCTCGCGCTCGCGCGGCCGGGAGCCGTACCGCCGGGTACGTCTCTACCCGGACGCGGCCAAGAGCGCCTGGCGCTGATGCCGTGGGTCGGGGGCCGGACCGGTCGAGGGCCGGTCGGGGCGGGTCTGGGCCCGTCGAGGCCGGCCGCCGCTGGTCGAGGCCGGTCGCGCTGGTCGAGGCCGAACGGCGCCGAGCGGCGATCGACGATGAGCCGCTGCGGGCGATGAGCCTTCGCCAGGGCGAGGCCGTCATCGACGGCGCCGACCACGAGGCCGTCGTGCCCTTCTGGGTAGCGGCACTCGGCTGGGAGCGTCGGGACGTCAACGAGCCGTACGTTGCGGTGGTGTCGCCGGCCGCGGTTCCCGCTGCGGACGACGACCTGAGGCCGCTGCCGCCGGCCGCGGTTCCCGCTGCGGACGACGACCTGAGGCCGCTGCCGCCGGCCGCGGTTCCCGCTGCGGACGACGACCTGAGGCCGCTGCCGCTCCTCTTCCAGGTAGTCCCGGAGCCCAGGCTCGCGAAGAACCGCGTCCACATCGAGCGGCGTTCCGACGACCGGCAGGCAGAGGTCTCGCGCCTGGTCGGACTCGGCGCGTCCGGAGCCAGACACGAAGCCTGGGCTCGCTGACCTGGACCGCCATGTCGGATCCCGAGGGCAACGAGTTCTGCGTCCGGTGACCGTCGCCCGGAGTGCCGGCGCGGCTGCCGGAACCGGCTCCCTGCTGGTCCTCTACGACGCCGACTGCGGACTCTGCGTCGCCGTGGTGCGCCGCCTGCATCGCTGGGCTCGCGAACCCAACCTCGAGTTCCTTCCGCTGCAGGCTGCCGCCCCCGATGACCGGGCGCTCGTCCGGTCGGTCGCCGAGGGCCACCCCCTCCACGACGAACTCCACGTCGTGGACCTGGACCGGGGAACCGTCCGCTCCGGCGGCCGCGCGGTCGTCGAGATCACCGCGCGCCTGCCCGGCGGCGCCCTGCCCGCCGCTCTCGGACGGCTCCCGCCGGTCGCCTGGGCCATCGGGCTCGGATACGCGCTCGTGGCCCGCAACCGCCGGGCGATCAGCCGCGCGCTTCGCCTCGACACGGTGTGCCGCATTCAGGATCGCTGAGCGGGACAACGCTGGCGGACTACAACATCACGAGGCCGCTGCCGTCCGGCCTGCGGCCGTCTCGAAGCGCGCCGAGGATCGCGCGTGCATCAAGCGGAAAGGATGCCCGTAGGTCGGCGCGATGGAGCTCGATCGCCCGCCGATTCGCGGCCGAGTCGGCGATCAGCAGGACGATGCGCTCGACGGCGCCGTCGCGCTGCTTGAGCGCGACCCGACGCTCCAGCGCCTGGACGTCGAGGAGCCGGGTCTCGGCTTCGAAGGCGACGTCGCCTCCGGATAACGTCGCGACGGCATCCCAGGCTCGCCGATCCCCGGGAATGGGCAACGGCACCTCCGTTCGCCATCCGACGCCATCAGGAAGGCAGCGTCGAAGTCGTGAGATCAAGCGCAGTTGGGCGGCGTCCCGAACGGGATCCCCATCGGGGTAGAGCCGGGCTGTGAGTCGGAGGCCGACGACGGCCCCTGCGCAGGCGACCTGTTCGAGCGTTACGTGCTCCATATCGCCTCGCTCGATCCGGCCGAACTGTGCGTGGGACATCGCCGCGGCGACCCCGGCGGCTCGCTGGCTCAGTCCAGCTTCCCGTCGGGCGCGACGGATCTCGTCGCCGAGCGTCGCCCTGATGGAACGGGCCATGCGCCTGGCATCGCTGGCGCGATCGGATCGACTCGACATGCCGGGATACTGACGTCCCGGGCTGCACCCGCGATTACCAGGCTGTTCCTCGACTGCCGGAACGGCCCCGGAGCGAACCGCCCAACAGGGCGGGCGCGAGCGGCCTGCGAGACTGGCTCCTTGGGCCGTTCGCTCGCCCGCCGTTCAAGCTGCCCGAGGGAGTCGACGTCCCACTTCCAGGTCGGGTCGTTCGCTCGCCTGGCGTCCCGGGCCTTGAGGCGGGCCAGGTGCAAATGGGCTCGAGCGCCGCTCGCGTTCGGGATTTAGGCGGCGGATGGGCCGTACCGCGGCCGGGCCTCGCGCGGCGGACGGGCTCGGGCAGCACTCGCGGTAGGAGCACGAGCGGCGGCCGGGGCCGGACTCCGTCCGGGCCTCGCTGCGGCCAGGGTCGGACCTGCGGCCGGGGCCGTATCGCGGCCGGGGATGAGCGGCGGCCGGGCCGTACCGCGGCCGGGGATGAGCGGCGGCCGGGCTCCGGCGCACCAACGGGTCTAGTGCTCGGTGGTCCCCGTGAAGGTCCAGCTGTCGATGCGGAGGGCCGGCACGACCGCAGTTCCGAGGAAGCCGCGGAGTGTCCGGCGCTCGCTCCCGACCGCCGAGACCGCAGCAAGCGCGTCCAGGTACGACTGGGTGAAGCGGAGGTTCCGGACCGGTCCGACGAGCTTGCCGCCCTCGACCAGGAACGTGCCGTCGCGGGTCATGCCGGTGATGAGCGCGAGCTTCGGGTGGACCGGGTTGGTGTAGTGGAAGCGGGTCACCAGGAGCCCCCGGTCGAGGCCGCCGATGAGGTCCTCGCGGGACGTCGTCCCGGCCGCCATGACCATGTTGATCGGGAATGGCCCGTACGGGTTCGGTGCCGGCAGGGCGTGGCCGGTCGAGCGACGGCCGGCCCGGGCCGCGGTCTGGGCGTCGTACACGACGTCGCGGCAGACGCCCTGCTCCAGGAGCACGACGCGCTGCTTCCGGACGCCCTCGAAGTCGAAGGCCATCGGCGACCCGAGCGGGTCGGCCCCGTCATCGACGACCGACACGAGATCGCTCCCGATCCGCTTGCCGGGTTCGACGAAGGAGCGC
>JACQEH010000032.1 GCA_016200675.1 Chloroflexota bacterium
AGATCGGCCGACCGGCGTCGCGAGAACTCCTCGATGGAGAACAGCCGATTTCGGCGGATGATGAAGTCGACCTTCCAGGCGTCGGGGCCGATGGCGTTGAACTGTGTCCGGGTCTCGAGCGCGAAATGCGCGACATCCGTGTCGACGTAGAAGCCGTCCGCGATCAGGCCGGCCACGAGGTGATCAAGCTCGGCGGGCGTTGGTTCGATGACGATGTCGAGGTCGCGGGTCGCTCTCGCCTCGCCGTGATACGTCGACGCGATGGATCCCGTGACCATGTACGGGATCCCGGCACGTTCGAGGTGCGCCACGGCCACCGCGATGAGCTCGGCGAAGGTCATCCGATCCTGCCTTCGTGCCGATGCCTGACCACTGCCCCGAGCTCCGGGCCGAGGAGCGCCTCGGCGACCAGCGCCTGGAGTTCAGACGCCGTGGCGTTCGGATGCCGGCTCCGGACACCCGCCTCGACCAGCCGGCGGACTGCGTCGCTCATGTCGGCCGCGACCCTGAGCCGCTCCTCGGGCGTCATCTGCTGCCACGCCTCGAGCTGCCGAGCCTCGGCCGCTGCCGACGTGTCGCCGGATCGGATCATGTCGTGACTCTACCCCTGCGGCGGGCGAGCCCGGAACGCCGACGTGCGGGCTTCGACGTGGATCAAGCCGTCACGAGCCTAGAGTTGCTTCGTGCTGATCATTCTGCCGCCGTCGGAGACGAAGCGGTCGCCGCTCGCCACCGGACGGCCCGTGGACCTCGAGGGGCTGTCGTTCCCTGAGCTCACGCCGATGCGCGAGCGGGTGCTCGAGGCACTGATGGCAACCAGCGCCCGGCCCGACGCCTTCGCCCGCCTGCACGCCAGGCCGACGATGGCGGCCGAGGTCGCCCGCAACACCCGGCTCCTGGAGCTGCCTGCGAGCCCGGTTGCCGACGTCTACAGCGGCCCGTTCCACCAGGGCCTGGCCGTCGCAAGCCTGTCGCCGGCCGCCCGAGAACGGGCCGAGGCCACAACTGTCGTGACATCGTCCCTCTGGGGTGCGCTCCGGCTCGGCGATCGGATCCCGCCCTATCGGCTGTACCTCTTCGTCCGGCTCATCGGGATGGAGCAGCGGCTCGACGCCGAATGGCGGGCGATCCTGGCGGAGGTCCTCACCGCCGCGGCTGGCCCGTCAGGCCTGATCCTCGACCTGCGATCGCCGGAGAACCAGTCCATCGGCAAGCCCGCGGGCCAGGGCCGTCGCACGGTAAGCCTCCGCGTGGCGCAGCGCAGCTTCGGTCGCCGGATCGGCGACGTCACCGCCAAGCGGGTTCGTGGGGAGGCGGCGCACCACCTCCTCGAGTCGGGCGTGGAGCCGGGCGGGCCCGACGAACTGGCGGCGCTTCTCGGCGAGGTCTGGCCGGTCGAGCTCGAGGCGCCGTCACGCTCGGGCAGGCCCGGTACGCTGACGCTCATCGCCGACGACTGATCCCTGCCCGATCGGGCGACGGCGCAGAGTCGCCGCCCTCCTGGCTCAGCCGTTTGCGGCCACCTCGGCCTCGGCGAGGCGGGCGAAGGCCTCGAGCTCGCCCTGGAAGCTGCCGCGATACGAGCCCGCGGCGAAGATGCGCGCGCTGATCGCCGAAATGAGGCCAACGGTCTCGAAGGTCTGGGTGATCCGCGTCCCGTCGCCGTCGGGCTCCAGGACGGTCCGGTTCGTGCCGCGCAGGATCGCGTTGCCAAACTTCGTCGCGAAGCGGCGCGGCCGTTCGGCATCGATGACCTCGGTCGGGCTCTTCATCTTCCCGAACCACGTCGTGTAGCGCGTCCCGGCGCGGTCGACCGGGCCGCTGATGTCCGTGACCCGGGTGACGCCCCCGACCCATTCCCGCATCCGGTCGAGGTTCGTCCACAGGTCGAACACGACCTCGATCGGCGCAGCGACATGCGTGGTGAAGGTATGGCGCGACATCCCCGGATGGTACCCGCAGGGATTGCGGCGGCGCCAGCCGTGGGATCCTGACGTACCGACCGCCAGGGCGGACGAACGTCGGCGCCGCCGTCGTGTAGAGGAGCGAGGTAGCTTGGCCGACGAGACACGAGTCGATCGCTGGTTGTGCGCCGTGCGCCTCGTCAGGACGCGGCCCATGGCGAC
>JACQEH010000049.1 GCA_016200675.1 Chloroflexota bacterium
CGTGATGCCGAACCGCTTCGCCGGCTCGTCCTCGAGATCGCCACCGTCCACGGGGCGACGATGGGCCAGGTCGCCCTCGCCTGGCTTATCGGCCACCCCAACACGGTGGCCATCCCCGGCGCCCGGACGATCGCCCAGCTCGAGCAGAACATCCGGGCAGCCGAGCTCGAACTCACCGACGACGAGCGGGACCGGCTGACCCGCGCCGCCCGGGAGGTCGACGCGATCCGAGGTCGCTGACGGACAGGCGGTCGCTCACGGGCAAGCGGTCGCTCACGGGCAAGCGGTCGCTCACGGGCAAACGCGGCAGGCCCGCGCCCGGCCGGCCGGATCAGGCGAGCTTCCGGACTGCCTCGAGCGCCCGCCGTGCCTGCGCCAGGTGGACGCGATCGTGGCCGGCGGCAAGGCGAAAGGTGAGCTCGAGGCTCTCCGGCCCACGCTCCCGGTGCTGGCCGATCCGGGCGCGGTCCGCGTCGGTCAGTCGCGCCCAGAGGGCCAGGTCGGCCGCGCGGAGGGCGTCGAAGAGGTCCAGCAGCTGCCCCACGTCGTCGCCGTTGTGGGCGAGGCGCTCCACCCAGAGGGCCTGGTCATAGCCCACGAGATCGGGCTCGTCGTGGGCGAGGATCCAGCGATAGCGGCCGGCCACCACCAGCTCGGCGTCGACGATGTGGCCGAGGCACTCGAGGACGGACCACTCGGCGACCTGCGGCCGGGTTCGCAGCAACGGGCCGGCGTCGACCGAGATCTCCCGGAGGAGGGCCGGTGTCCGCGCCTGGGTTACGGCGGGATCGTCGTCTCCCAGCGCCGCGAGGAGGCTCAGCTGGTAGGCCCGGGCGTCGTAGATCGGATCCGGATCAGTCATGCGACACGAGCTCCCTGAAGGCGGCCGCGTCGAGCACCGTGATCCCGAGCGCCTCGGCCCTTGCCAGCTTCGAGCCCGCGCCCGGACCGGCGACAACGAGGTCGGTCTTCTTCGAGACGGATCCTGCCGGCTTCCCGCCCGCGGCCCGGACCGCATCCTCCGCCTCCTCGCGGCTGAAGCCCTCGATCGAGCCGGTCACCACGACGGTCTTGCCGGCGAGCGGCCCCGTGGCCGCAGCGGCCGCCGTCCGCGGGGCCGGGAGCTCGACCTCGACACCGGCGTCGGCAAGGTCCTCCAGGACGCCGCGACCCGGCCCGTCGGGGCCGAACCACGCCGCAAGGGCGGCCGAGACCGTCGGGCCGATGCCCTCGACCTCCTCGAAGCGCGCCGGCTCCTCCGAAGCGATCCGCTCCAGGTGGGTCGCCGCGCGACGCAGCCAGTCGTCGCCGGGCGCGACCTCGCCGGCAAGCCAGGCTGCCAGCTCGATGGCGGTCGTCCAGCCGACCTGGGGGATCCCGAGCGCCGCGATGATCCGCTCGAGCGGGCGACGGCGCGCCTTCTGGATGGCCGCGTACAGGTTCTCGGCGCTCTTCCGGGCGAAGCGCTCCAGGGACTCCAGGTCCTCGACCGTGAGCCGGTAGAAGTCGCCGCGGCGGCGCACGAGGCCGCGCTGGAGGAGCTGCTCCAGGACATGCCAGCCGGCACCCTCGATGTCCATCCCGCCCGGCCCGGCGAAGTGCCCGAACTCCTGGGCGACGCGCGCCGGGCAGGCCAGGTTCGGGCAGTAATGGCGGACGGCGCCCTCGTCCTGGACGATGGCCGTGTTGCAGACCGGGCAGGCCGGCGGCATCGACCACTCGACCTCGCCGCCGGTGCGGCGTTCGGGGATCGATCGAACGACCTCGGGGATCACGTCGCCGGCCTTCTGGAGGACCACCCAGTCCCCCACCCGGATGTCCTTGCGCCGGACCTCGTCCAGGTTGTGCAGGGTGGCCCGGGCGACGGTCGAGCCGGCGACCTTGGACGGGCGCAGGTGGGCCACCGGGGTCAGCGTCCCCGTCCGACCGACGTAGGCCACGATGTCCTCGAGGAAGGTTTCGACCTGCTCGGGCGGGAACTTGTAGGCGATCGCCCAGCGGGGCGCCCTCGAGACCATCCCGAGGCGCTCCTGCTGGTCGAAGCGGTCGACCTTCACGACGACGCCGTCGGTCTCGTAGGGCAGGTCGTGGCGCTGCTCGCGCCAGGCCTCGGTGAAGGCGATGACGCCCTCGATGTCGAGGCCCTTCTCGTGGTTGGGATTCACGGCGAAGCCGAGATCCTGGAGGCGGTCGAGGGCCGCCGACTGGCTCGCGACCGGCGACACCCCGACGCCAGCCTCGGGTTCCTCGAGGAGCTGGTAGGTCCACGTGCTGAGCTGGCGGCTTGCAGTGACCGCCGGATCCTTCTGGCGGAGCGACCCGGCCCCCGAGTTCCGGGGGTTGGCATAGAGCGGCAGGCCGGCCTCCTCGCGCTCCGCGTTGATCCGAGCGAACTCGGCCTTGGGCATGAAGACCTCGCCCCGCGCGTCGAGGGTCGCGGGCTCGTTGAGCCGGGCCGGAACGGTCCTGATCGTCCGGAGGTTGGCCGTGACGTCCTCGCCAGTCGTGCCGTCGCAGCGCGTCGCTCCCTGGACGAAGCGGCCGCGCTCGTAGCGGAGGGTGATCGCCAGGCCATCGATCTTGAGCTCGGCGACGTAGGCGAGCTCCGGTGCCCGCTCCGGCGCGGCGGCGAGCCCGAGGCCGCGGCGGACGCGGGCGTCGAACGCCCGGAGCTCGTCGTGGCTGAACGCGTTCGAGAGCGACAGCATCGGCCGCCGGTGACGGACCTCGTCGAAGGTCCCGGCCAGCTGCGCCCCGACCCGCTGCGTCGGCGACTCCGGCGTCACCAGCGCGGGCCAGGCGGCCTCGAGGGCGACGAGCCGCCGGAAGAGCTGGTCGTACTCGGCGTCGGTCAGGATCGGGGCGTCAGCCTCGTAGTAGGCCTTGTTGGCGGCCTCGATCCTCGCCGCGAGGTCGGCGTGCCGGGACGTGGCCGAGGCCTCGTCGAGGGCTGCCATCTCCTCGATCAGCGCCGGATCGACGGGCAGGCCGTCGAGCCCGAGCGCGGCGTCCGGGCCGGGGGATTCCGTCACGCTCGGCATCTCGCTAGCCAATGCCGCCGCGCGAGCGACACACGAGCTCGGGACGGAGATCCCGAACTGACGCACATCCGAGCAACGGGAGCGTGAGCTCGAGCTCCTCGCGGAGGATCGCGGCGGCGCGTTCGACGCCCGCCTGGCCACCGGCGGCGAGGGCCCAGTAGAAGGGCCGGCCCACGAGCACGCCGCTGGCCCCGAGGGCGAGCGCGACGGCGATGTCGAGGCCCCGCCGGATCCCGCCGTCGACCCAGACCTCCGCCCGGCCGTTCACCGCGGCCACGACATCCGGGAGGGCATCGGCGCCGGACAGGGTTCGATCGAGCTGGCGCGCGCCATGGTTCGAGACGACGATGGCCTCGACGCCGTGCTCGACCGCGAGGCGCGCATCCTCGGCCGCCACGATGCCCTTGAGGACGAGCGGCAGCGGGCTCCAGGATCGAACGGTGGCCAGGTCCGCCCACGTCAGGCCGATCGCCCGCTGGTCGTCGAGGCCCGCATAGCGGCCACGATCCGCGGAGCCCTGGGCCGCCTCGATGTTGGGCATGCGGGGCAGGCGGAATCCGGACCGCCGGTCCCGCTCGCGATAGCCCAGGACCGGGAGGTCGACGGTGAGGACGATTGCCCGGCATCCGGCCGCGGCAGCACCCTCGACCAGCGTTCGCGTGTAGCCGAGATCGCGAACGAGGTAGAGCTGGAAGATGAGGTCGGCGTCGGGAGCCGCCGCCGCGACGTCCGACGCCGTCATCGAGGCCGAGGTGGACAGGATCATCGGAATCCCGGCGGCTGCAGCGGCACGACTCATCGCGCCCTCGGCGTCCGGGTGCGCCATCGCCTGGGCGGCCATTGGCGCGATGGCGACGGGCATGGCGCTCGACCGGCCGAGGAATGAACCGGAGACATCGACGTGCCGGATGTCGGTGAGGACCCTGGGCACGAAGCGGAAGTCCCGCCACGCCGCGTCGTTCTCGGCCAGCGTGATCTCGTCCCACGAGCCCCCGGCGACGTAGTCGAACGCCGGGCCGGCCATCCGGGCGCGGCCGGGCGCCTCGAACTCGTGGAGGTTCACGATCGCAGCGAGCTCGTCCGGCCCGAGGCGGCTGGCGCTCATCCGACCACCTCGAGTGCGGCCAACGAGGCCAGGACCGTCTTGCGCCCGACCTGCGGGTCACGGAAGGCCACCGTGACCTCCTCGTCGGCCCGGGTGAGCTTCGAGGTGACGACGATCCCATCGCCCCAGCGGGCGTGCCGGACGCGGTCGCCGTCGCGATAGCGGCGCTCGCCCGGGATCACGGGACGCGCCGTGAAGGCCGGCTTGGCGGCCGGACTGCCGAGATGCGCCCCGCCATCGCCCGGCGCTGCCGCATCGGCGTGATCCTCATCCCAGGCCTCGAACGTGCGGCCGAAGGTCCCCGACTTCGCCCCACCGGCAAAGGCCTCTCGCTTGGCGGCAAGGTCACGCGAGGGCCGGAAGGCCTCGCCGGGGCGTGGACCGCCAGGGCGGCCGCTCCCCTCTCGGAACGCGCCGCGATCCGTCCGGATGGGCGTCCCGAACCGCGTCGCCCGCCGCCCGAAGACCATGCCGAGATCGTCGGTCGGGTCGACGTCGGCGGCCGTCTCGCCGGCCGCACGGGCCAGTCGCGGCCCGGTCATCAGCCCAGCCGGGATCTCCATGAGGAACCGCGACGGCTCGGCCATCCAGCCGCCCTGACCGCGCCGGGTGGCGCGCTGCCAGGCGTGCGACAGGTAGAGGCGCTCCTTCGCCCGGGTCATCCCGACGTACGCCAGGCGCCGCTCCTCCTCCATGCCGGCGGGGTTCGGATTGAACCCGGACTCCGCCTCAATGGCCCGGCTCGTCGGGAAGAGGCCTTCCTCGAGCCCGGCGATGAAGACGATCGGGAACTCCAGCCCCTTGGCCGCGTGGAGGGTGATGAGCGACAGCTTGTCGGCATCGGCTTCATACGAGTCCTGGTCGGCGACCAGGGCGGTTTCCTCGAGCAGGCGATCGAGGGCGTCGTCCGGCGTCAGGTCGTCGTAGCGCGTGGTCACCTCGCGGAGCTCGAGGAGGTTGGCCCAGCGCTCCTCCCCCTCCTCGGTCCCGTCGGCGAGCATCGCCCGATAGCCGGACCGCTCGAGGACCTCGTCGAGGAGCTCGGGCACGGGCAGCGAGCCGATCCGCGTCCGGAGGCGCCGGATCAGCCCCACAAAGTCGGCGATTGACGTGCGTGCGCGCGCGGCAAGCTCGGGCACGTGGCCCTCGGCAGCCTGCTCGAGGGCCAGCCAGTAGGGCACGTCCTCGCGGGCGGCAACGGCCCGGATGACCTCGATCGTCTTGTCGCCGATCGCCCGGGCCGGGACGTTGATCACCCGCTCGAAGCTCACCGAGTCCGCATCCGAGCGCAGGATCCGGAGGTAGGCCAGGGCGTCTTTGACCTCCCTGCGGGCGTAGAAACGGGTCCCGCCGACGACCTGGTAGCGGATCCCGTAGCGGAGGCACGACTCCTCGATGGCCCTGGATTGGGCGTTCGTCCGGTAGAGGACGGCGATGTCGCGGAGGTGGTAGGTCCCAGAGCCGTCGTCGGCGCGGCGGGTCAGGACCGAGCCGCGGGCGCCCGTCAGCTCCTCCACTCGCCTCGCGATCCACTCCGCCTCCTCCTCCTCGTTGTAGGCCTCGAAGCGGTCGATCGGGCGGCCCCGGTCGTTCTGGGTCCAGAGCTTCTTGTCGGTCCGTGCCTCGTTCTTGGACACCACTGCATGGGCGGCGTCGAGGATGAGCTGGGTGGAGCGGTAGTTCTGCTCGAGCTTCACGACCGTCGCGTCCGGCCAATCGCGCTCGAAGTCGAGGATGTTCCGGATGTCCGCCCCGCGCCAGCCGTAGATCGACTGGTCGTCGTCGCCGACGACGGCGAGGTTGTGGTGGCCGGCGGCGAGGGCCTTGATCCACAGGTACTGCGGCCGGTTGGTGTCCTGGTACTCGTCGACGTGGAGGTAGCGCCAGCGCTCCTGGTACTTCTTCAGCGCCGCGGGCGCCTCCTCGAAGAGGCGGACGGCCTCGAGCAGGAGGTCGTCGAAGTCGACAGCGTTCGCCCGCTTGAGGGCGTCGCGGTACTTGCGCGCGAGGCGGGCGATCTCGACGAGGGCGCCGGTGGCAAGCCGCATCGGCGGGATCTCGGTCGGGTCGACCATGTCGTTCTTGGCCCGGCTGATCGCTCCGAGGATGGACTGGGGGCGGGTGTCGCCCTTGGCCTCCAGGCCCTCCTCACGGAGGAGCTGCTTCATCAGCTGGACCTGGTCGTCGGTGTCGTAGATGAGGAAGCGCCGGTCGATACCGATGGCCTCGCCTTCGCGGCGCAGGAGCCGAGCGCACAGGGCGTGGAACGTGCCCGCCTCGACCTCCTTGCCGGGCTCCCCGACCAGCCGGACGATCCGTTCCCGGAGCTCGGAGGCAGCCCGGTTCGTGAAGGTCACGGCCAGGATCCGCCACGGCGCGACGCCCTTCACGCCGATGAGATACGCCACCCGGTGGGCCAGGACCCGCGTCTTGCCGGACCCGGCGCCGGCGAGGATGAGGACCGGGCCCTCGGTGGTCGTGACCGCGCGTGCCTGCTCGGGATTGAGTCGGGCGACGATCTCCCGCTCCCGCGACGCCTGTGCCTCGGCGCGGCGACGGACCGCGTCGGGGTCCATGGGCGCGTCCGGATCGGGCGGCGCCGTGACGGCCTGGTCCGCCTCCCGCAGCCACGCCGGCTCCTCGGCCGGGGGCGCGTCGCGGACCTCGCCGACGACCGTTCCCTCGGCGACATCGACAACGTCCGCGACCTCGAGCTGCCCGCGCCCGGCGGTCGCCGCGGCGCGTCGGGACGGCCTGCCGGGGGTCGTGGGACTCACTCGGCCATTGTAGGTCGGGGCCCTGCACCCGGGATCGCGGGGGCGTCCCGCGGCCTCGATCTGCAGGGAGATTGAACCGCGCGCTCCTGCTGCACCTGGTC
>JACQEH010000033.1 GCA_016200675.1 Chloroflexota bacterium
GTCTGGCCGATGATCAGATTCGGGTCCTCGATCTGGTTGACGGCGAGGATGTCGGTCGCCTGGACCTTGTACTTGGCTGCCAGGCTCGCGAGCGTATCGCCGTCGCCGACAGTGATGACGAGGCCATCCACGGGTGGGATGACGAGGCGCTGGCCCACGTGGAGCTGGTCCTTGGCAGTGAGCGCGTTGGCCCACCAGAGGGTCATCATCGAGAGGCCGTAACGGCTGGCGATCCCCGTCAGGGTGTCGCCCGCACGGACGGTGTACGTCTGCAGGAGGGCCTTGCCGTCCCGGAGCGCGGTGTCGACGGCGACAGGCTTGTAGATTGTGCCGTCGTCCGCGAAGCTCGGGGCGGCCGCCGCGTTCTGGTAGGCACCGGCGGCACCGGTGTCGTTCATGGCCGCGATCTCGGCGGGGTCGAGCTGGCCGCTGGCGCCGCCACCGACGGCCAGGCGCACCGGACTGCCCGGGCCACTGACCGATCCGGTCGCGCCCTCGGCAGCGGCGGGTTGGAAGCTCACGATGCTCGCGCCGAGCACGACGACCGCGGCGATGATCGGCAGCATGCGCTCGGAGGCGAGCCGGACGGCGACCGCGCGGCGGAGGGCAAACGGCCGCGGCCGGACGACCGGACGCGGACCGAGCTGGGCGAGGTGTGCGGCAGCAGCGATCCGCACGAGGACGTTCCGGGCCGCGCCATTCGATCGGCGGCGGGCTCGGTCAGTGCGCGGTGTTCGCTCGCTCTTGGTCGGGCGGAGGCGAGCAATGGCTCGCGCGACGCCGGCCGGGGCGTTCAGCAATACGATCTCCTGCGGGGACGGTCCACGCGTGCGGGAGGGACGCGGGTTCGGGGGACGGACCGTCTGGTGTTCGCGATTCTTGAGCTGGGGTCTCTTGGTTCGCGGGCCGGTGCCTGCTCCTCCGCGGGCATCGACTCGGGCGGACCTTACCACGGCGCTCTCGGGGCGTGCAAACGCCTCGCAGTCACGTGCCCGACGGGCCGAACGGCCCTACGCGTCGAGGCTCTTGGTCAGGCCGGCGAGGAACTGGACGTTGTTGTCCGTCTTCGCCAGGCGGTTGAGGAGGAGCTCGATGCCCTCGTTCGTGCCGACCGCGGAGAGCATCCGGCGCATCGTCCAGACCATCTTCAGGGTGCCGTCCTCGAGGAGGAGCTCCTCGCGACGGGTGCCCGAGCGCATGACGTCGATGGCCGGGAAGATCCGCTTCTCGCCGAGCTTCCGGTCCAGGATCAGCTCGGAGTTGCCGGTGCCCTTGAACTCCTCGTAGATCACGTCGTCCATCCGCGAGCCGGTGTCGACCAGGCAGGTGGCGATGATCGTGAGCGAGCCGCCCTCCTCGATCTTCCGGGCGGCGCCGAAGAACCGCTTCGGGGGATAGAGGGCGATGGGGTCGATGCCGCCCGACAGCGTCCGGCCCGACGGCGGGAGGGCCAGGTTGTAGGCGCGGGCGAGGCGGGTGATCGAGTCGAGGAGGATGACCACGTCGCGGCCGGTCTCGACCTGGCGCTTGGCGATCTCGAGGGCCATCTCGGCGACGTGGGTGTGGTTCTCGGTCGGCTCGTCGAAGGTGGAGCTGATGACCTCGCCCTTGACGCTCCGGCGCATGTCCGTGACTTCCTCGGGCCGCTCGCCGATGAGGGCGACCATGAGCAGGATGTCCGGGTAGTTGGCCGTGATGCCGTTGGCGATGTTCTTGAGGAGCATCGTCTTGCCGGCCTTGGGCGGGCTGACGATGAGGGCGCGCTGGCCCTTGCCGATGGGGTTGACGAGGTTGACCAGGCGCTGGCTGAGGTTCTTTGGGTCGCTCTCGAGGTTGATCAGCTCGTCGGGATGGACGGGCGTGAGGTCCCCGAAGTGGGGCCGGGCGCGGGCGGTCTCGATGTCGACGCCGTTGACCGAGTCGACGCGGAGGAGGCCCCAGTACTTCTCCTGCTCGCGCGGGGCGCGGACGGCGCCAGAGACGCGGTCCCCGACGCGGAGGGCGAAGCGACGGACCTGGCTGGACGAGACATACACGTCATCCGGCCCGGGCAGCAGCCCGTGGCGGCGCATGAAGCCGTAGCCCTCGTCGACGATGTCCAGGATGCCGGTGGCGTAGGCATGGCCGGCCCGCTCGGTCTGGGCCTGAAGGATGCGATCGACGAGGTCTTCCTTGCGATCGTCGCCGGCCGTCTCCATCTCGAGGTCGCGCCCGACCTGGCGGAGCTCGACGACGCTCATCTCCAGGAGGTCGGCGACGTCGAGGTCGTTCCGCTCGCGGGCGGCCTCGAGCTCCTGCAGCTCGTCGAACTCGCTGACCGGCGCGCGGCCGACGGGATTGCGGCGGCGCGGACGCCGGTTACGTGGACGCTGATCGGGACCGGGCATTGGAAACAGGCACCTGCACGTGCAAGGACGGAGAAATCGACCGCGCGGGAAAGGGTCCGCGGCGCGGACGTGTGGGGAATGGCTGGAGTATGGACTCCGCCCGGGCCGGCGTCAATCGAGGGATTCGCGTGGATCCCGTGCGGCCGGCCGGGGGCGGGCGGGCGGGTCCCGGCCCCGGCCGGCCGGGGTCGGGCGGGCGGGTCCCGGCCCGGTCCCGGCCCGATGCACCCGGTGCATGAACGCGACGGCCGCGCTGCCGATTGCGCTGGACGCGAGTCGCCCGGCGACTCAAACGCGACATCTGATGTGCCCGGTGACTCACCGATGCGGGAATCACCCCGCTCGTATCTCGTTCATTCGTGCGGTGCATCGCGGGGTACGATCCGTGCCCAATGGCTGCCAGCGAGCCACCCGATCGCCCGCCCGACGTCGCCGGCGAGACCCGGCGAACCGCCACTCGTCGCGGCAACCCCGCCGCGCCGGCCGAGGTCGGGGCGATGTTCGACCGGATCGCCGGGGTCTACGACCCGCTGAACGCCGTGATCTCGGGCTTCCAGGAGCCGCGCTGGCGCCGGCGCCTCGTGGCGGCGACGAGGCTCGAGCCGGGGATGTCCGCCCTGGACGTCGCGACGGGCACCGGCGCCGTCGCCCGCGACCTGGCGAGGCGCGTCGGGCCGGCCGGTGGGGTCTTGGGCATCGACCTGTCGGCGGGCATGGTCGCCCGCGCTCGAACGCGTCCCGGAACGCCATCGAACCTGCGCTACGAGCTGGGCAACGCCCTGGCCCTGCCGGTGGCCGACGGCACGTTCGACGCAGCCACGATCGCCTTCGGGATGCGGAACCTGCCCGATTACGCGGCCGGCTTCGCGGAGATTGCCCGCGCCGTCGGTCCGGGCGGCGTCGTGGCCTGCCTGGAGATCGCCCGGCCGGGCTCGATCATCGGCCGCATGGGGCGCGTCTGGTTCGAGCGGATCGTGCCCGCGATCGGCCGGCTCGCCGGCCAGGGCGAGGCCTATCGCTATCTCGTGACGAGCGTCCGGGCGTACCCGCCGCCCGAGGAGATCGCGAAGATCATGCGGAGCGTCGGGCTGGTCGAGGTCGGCTGGGTCCCGTTGACCTTCGGGATGGTGACCCTCCACACCGGCCGCCGCGCCTGACTCCGGCGGCGCCTCCGTGGGCGGTCAGCCCTTCTTCTTGCCCCTCGCCTCGAGCGCCTTGCGCGCGGTGTCCCAGTCCGAGCGGAACTGGGCGATGCCCTTGTCCGTGAGCGGGTGGTGGACCATCTGCTGGAAGACCTTGAACGGGATCGTGGCGATGTGGGCGCCGGCCAGCGCCGATTCGGTGACGTGGCGGGGATGCCGGATCGACGCCGACAGGACCTCGGAGTCGATCTCGTGGAAGCGGATGATGTCCGACAGCTCGCGGATGACGATCATCCCCTCCTCGTTGATGTCGTCGAGGCGGCCCACGAACGGGGAGAGCAAGGACGCCCCGGCCTTCGCCGCCAGGAGACCCTGGTTGGCCGTGAAGATCAGCGTGCAGTTCGTCCGGATGCCCTCGGCCGCGAAGCGGCTGATCGCCTGGAGGCCCGTCTCGGACATCGGGACCTTGACCACGATGTTGTCCGCCAGCTTGGCGAAGTGGCGCCCTTCCTTGAGCATGCCCTCGACATCGTCGGCGACCACCTCGGCCGAGACCGGGCCGTCCGTGATCGTGCAGATCTCCTTGAGGACCTCGTCGTAGGTCATCCCGGACGTCTTCGCGAAGAGCGTCGGGTTGGTGGTCACGCCGTCGAGGACGCCCCAGCTGGCGATGGTCCGGATCTCACCGATCTCGGCGGTGTCGAGGAAGAGCTTCATGGCAGGGTGGAACTCCGTCGAGTGCGGACCGCGCGAAGGTGGCGCGGATCGGGCGGCGATTCTACGCCGAGGACCCGGCGGCGCCGATCAGGAGGACGCGCGGGCCTCCAGCGATGGGCTCGCGGCCTCGATCGGCGGGGCCGGCACGGTCCCAGCGACGTCCTGCCCCCGCGCCTTGAGCACCGGCTCGCGCCCATCGCGGACGGCGAGCGCCGCGCCGACGAAGCCGTCGAAGAGCGGGTGGGGCCGCTCCGGGCGGCTCTTGAATTCGGGGTGGAACTGGCTCGCCAGGAAGTACGGGTGGTCCTTCAGCTCCACGATCTCGACGAGCCGCCCATCCGGCGACTGCCCGGACAGGAGCATCCCCGCCGCCTCGAGGGTCTGGCGGTAGCGGTTGTTGACCTCGAAGCGATGGCGATGGCGCTCATAGATGACTTCCTGGCCGTAGACCGCGGCGGCCTTCGAGCCGGCGGTCAGCTTGGCCGGGTAGAGGCCCAGGCGCATCGTGCCGCCCTTGTCCTCCATGTCCCGCTGGTCCGGCATGAAGTCGATGACCGGGTTGTCGGTGAACATGTCGAACTCGGTCGAGTTGACGTCCCTGGTCTCCATGACCTCGCGGGCGAACTCGATGACCGCGCACTGGAGGCCCAGGCAGAGGCCGAGGTAGGGAACCTTGTGATCGCGGGCGAAGTGGGCGGCGAGGACCTTGCCCTCGATGCCCCGGTGGCCGAAGCCGCCCGGGACGAGGATGCCGGCCGCGCGGACCTTGGCGTCGACCCCGTGGGCCCAGGCTGCGTGACGGAGGGCCTCGGTGACCGAGAGGTAGGCATCCGGCAGCTCGATGTACTTGCCCACGAGGGCGATCTCGAGGACCGGCTTCGGGCGCTTGATGCGCTCCACGAGGGCGCGCCAGGTGTCGAGGTTCGGCGCCACGTCGGGGTCGCCAAGCCCCAGCTCGCGGACGACGAGCCGACCCAGGCCGAAGGCCTCGAACTGGAGCGGCACCTCGTAGATCGTCTCGGCCGTGGCGGCCGGGATGACGGCATCGATGTCGACGTCGGTGAAGAGGGCGATCTTCTCGCGGATCTCGTCGGGAACCTCGTGATCGGAACGGAGGACGATGACGTCGGGCTGGATGCCGATCCCGCGGAGCTCCTTGACCGAGTGCTGGGTGGGCTTGGTCTTGAGCTCGCCGGTCGCGGCGAGGGCCGGCAGGAGGGTGACGTGCACGTACAGCACGTTCGAGCGGCCGACGTCCTTGCGCATCTGGCGGATGGCCTCGAGGAAGGGCAGCGACTCGATGTCGCCGACCGTGCCCCCGACCTCGACGATGACGACATACGGATCGCCGTCCTTGCCGACGCGCCCGATCCGCTCCTTGATCTCGTTGGTGATGTGGGGGATGACCGATCCACGTTGATGTAGGGATCCAGCTTCAGGATGGAGACCTTGAGACCCCGCGCCTTGAGCAGGCGGCCGATGCTCGCGGCGGTGATGCCCTTCCCCAGGGAGGAGGTGACGCCTCCGGTCACAAAGACATACTTCGCCACGGCTCAGATCCTCCGGGGGTTTTTCTCATGCTATCGGAAAGGCCCCCCGGAGTCGAATCCGTCGACGTCCGGGGGGGCAGGCGTTCTTTCGATTGGTCCGCGGGTGCCTTGCGGCGTGTCAGTTGCGCGGCGGGAGGCTTCCGATGAAGTGCACCGTCGACAGCACAGCTTGTTCCTCCGCCGGCGTGACGCCGTCGCCGAGCCATTGGAGGAGATAGAGGGCGACGCCGACCTGCACGAGATACAGCACATCGGTGTCGCCCTGGCGGATGAACGAGCCAACGTCGCCGGGCGTGTTCGTGGTGAACTCCTGGACGCGATTGTTCTCGCACGCCGGCGTCTTCGACGTCGGGATCGTGACCCTCACCCCAGGTTGCCCGTCGATCGCAAACGCTGCCGTCTGGACGGTGAAGCCCGGCAGCGTCTTGAGATAGTCGATGAAGGCGACAGTGTTCGGGGCGACTGCCAGCCTGGAACCACCCGACGCGGTACACGGCTCGCTCCAGCCGACGGGATCCTTGAACGCAACGATGGTTCGCCTCGAACCCTCGATGAACGCACCGTTGTTGCCCGTCCCACTGACGTACCGGTCTGCCGGCAGCGTGACGAGCAGGGGCGGGTCCAGGGCCCCGATCACGCCGCGACCGCCGTTGCTCGTCGCGTCGAGCGATCGTGTCCAGGTCCGGGCGAGCAGCGATGCCCGCGGGCCACATTCATCGGCCACGAGGGTGAGGGTCAGAGTCACGCCGTCGGCGGATGTTGCGAGGCCATACACGCCGTAGTTCCCGGCCTTGCAACCACTCCCATCGGTCAAGGAAACGACGCTGAGAGACTCGGGAGCTCCGGTGACCGGCTGGCTCAGCTGCGCGGGCTGCCCTGCCCCATAGGTCACCGCGACTTGTTGGCGGCCGGCCCCGGCCTCGAGGCGAATGCGCGCGTCGTGGAAGAGGCCCTGGATCGTGTCGACATCCGCGATCCACGCGGCGGTGGTGAGGGCGGCCGGCACATTCGTTGCATAGCCCATCCCGCGGCCGAGACCCGAGACCAGGGGCGTGCCGCTCGGGCTCGGCTCGGCCGTTGGCGACGGGCGAGGCCCTCCCGTGCCTGAAATCGGTTTCAGGAATGTGGGCACGGCGAAGACAGCGGCGACAAGCAACGCCGCCATCACGCCGGCGATGAGGTAGCGATTCATCCTGGGAAACCTCCGGAGGGCCAGGTCGAGCGGGCGTCGCACCTGCGGCGTCGTCTCGACGGCCTGGGAGACGGCGGACACGACGCGATCCGGGGCCTCGTCGGGCATGAGGTCGAGCCAGGCTCGAAGGATCCGGTCGGGGTCGCGGTTCGTGGTCATGCCATCCGTCCTTCGGGAACGACCGCGCCCGCGTCGGCCTCGATGGCCGAGCGCAGGGCACGGGTCGCGTAATGCAGTCGGGATCGAGCGGTCCCCGCCGGGATGCCGAGGGTCTCGGCGATCTCGACGAGGGCCAGCCCGACGTGGTGGTGCAGGACGAAGACGGCCCGCTGCTCGATGGAGAGGCGTCGGAACGCCCGATCCAGCGCATCGCGGTCGTCGATCGAGAGGATGTCGTCCGGTCCCTCCGGCCCGTCGACCGGCAGGACGCGGACGTTCGCCGCCCATCGCCGGCGACGCCTGGCCTCGGCGTAGCAGGCATGGACGAGGAGGCGTCGGACCCAGGCTTCGAAGCGATCAGGGTCGCGCAGCGTCGGGAGCTGGCGCCAGGCCGTGATGAGGGCGCCCTGCAGGGCATCCTCGGCGAGGTCGGCGTCGCGCAGGATCCGCGTGGCGATCGCGTACAGCCGGTCGCTGGTCCGGTTGACCAGCACCCCGAATGCCTCGCGGTCGCCGCGCATCGCCTCCTCGACGATGTCTCGCACCCTCACGTCCCTCCGCCAGCGCGCCGCTGCTCGGCGCTCCCTACCAATGAGTGGCGGGCGTCGAGCGAACGTTCATGGCGACGTGACGCGAAGGCAAGAGGAGTGTCCATCATGGTCGGGCGGCGCGCCGCGAACCGTCGATGCCACGATCCGCGAACAAGGAGGCCGCCCGATGGAATTCGCCGAGCTCGTGATGAAGCGCCGGACCGTGCGCCGGTTCGAGGAGACCCCGGTCGACCACGCGATCCTCGAGAAGATCGCCCGGCTCGCCCAGCACGTGCCCTCGGCGGGGTTCTCCCAGGGCCAGCGCCTCGTGGTCGTCACGGACCCGGAGATGCGCCGGCGCGTCGCCGAGACACCCGATCGGCGTGATCCCGGTCGGGCGGCCGCTGCCCGACGTCCGGTCACCGTCGCTCAAGCGGGGCTGGGTGCCGTTCGAGGACTTCGCCCACTGGGAGCGCTGGTAGGCGGTTCGCCTCAGAGGTCGGCGGAAGCGCCCAGAACGCCGCGAGATCAGGCCTCCGCGAAGCTCGCCGGATCGATCCTCCGAATGCCCGGCACGAGGTCGAAGCCCCGATCCGGGCTGACGATGTCGCCGATCCCTTCCTGGAGGCAGGTTGCGACGTGGACGAGATCACGGGCCGCCAGCGTCGGGTGGGCCTCCATCAGTTCCGGCATCCGCCGCATCACGGCGTGGGTCACCGGCAGGACCGGTGCGAACAGGTCCAGGGTATCGGTGGCGATTGAAGCTCCTTGTTCCGGCCGCCGCAACGCCATGAAGCGATGGAGGATCTCCTGGACGACCTCGACGGAGACGACCGCATCAAGCTGACCATCGGCAACTCGGGCGAGGATTCGCTGGCACGGCGTCCGCAACGGGTGGTCCGTCCCTGCGGCGTACATCACGACGGCGGTATCGATGAAGACCGTCATCGCCGCCCGGATCTGTCAGCGTCAGGTCCCAGGGCTCCGCGCTCGATTTCCTCCTTCATGACCTCCCAATCGGCGACGGGTGCGTCCTGGGCAAACAGCGACTGGAGCGCCTCGTGCCGCGGGCGGGCCCGTTGGAGGGTGTAGGCATCGACGGCGTCCCGGATCACGGCCCCGAGCGAACGGCCCTCGCGGGACGCGATCCGCTCCAGCCGCTGCCGCTGCGACGGCGTCAACAGGACCTGGGTGCGCTCGCTGTGCATGTGCAGGTTATACCATGCGCAGGTGACGCGTGGTCGCCCGCGAACGCCGATGGGACCTCTGCGCGCCCCCTACCCGCCCGATCGCCCCGCCGGTGCCGGCGGGTCCCAGAGGCCCTCGCCCCAGACCTCGGGCCCGCAGAAGAATGGCTTGGGCTCGGGGCGCGGGATCGCCGCCGAGTCCGGATCCGACCGCCATGCGGCGATGACGCCGGTCAGCCAGCTGTCGATCTCGGTGAACTCCGTCCAGCGCCGGAACGGCCAGCCGTTCTCGACGCACAGCCGGACGAGGGCGTGCTTGGCGAAGACGATGTCGGCGTAGCCGGCCGCGTACCGATCCGACTCGCCGTCGCCGACGAAGGCGACCGCCCGGCCAGCCGCCTGGTGCGCCTGCACCCGCGCCCGCTTGCACGTGCCGCAGACGAAGCAGCGTGGATGGCCGTTCGGGAAGGCGATCCGGGGGTGGTCACCGGCCGGAAACGTCGTGTCGGCGGACACGACCGGCACGTCGCCGACGCCCATGGCCTCGAGGGCCGCCGGGATGAAGAAGCCGAACCCGTCGCTGACGACCTCGACGGGGATGCCGTGGGCATGGGCCCGGCGAACGAGGAGAGCGAAGCCGGCGTCGTGGGGTTGGGCGGCCGCGAGCGCCCGGAGCTCGGCCGGCGAGGTCGTGATCAGCCCGACCTCCCACTCCATGAGCCGTCGCGACCCGGCGAGCCCGGCGTCGTACTCGGCGGCCCGGGCCTCCCATTCGTCGGTCACGACCTCGGCCATGAGCGCATCCGAGACATCGGTCTGGGCCACGGTTCCGTCGTAGTCGACGAGGATGGCCAGCGGCAGCTCGCCGGACCGGAGGGGCGGCGGGGCGGCGGCCGGCAGGGCCCCGGGCACGGCCGCCGTGGCCTGGCGACGCTCCGACGCAGCCTGGCGTCGCGCGGTCACGACGAGATCCACCCGACCAGCCGATCCGCCAGGCGGCCGACGTCGAATGCCCGGGTGATCGCGACGCCCAGGATGATGACCGCACCGCCCGCGATCTGGGCCGGCTGGATGGATTCCGACAGAAAGGCCGCGCCCATGAGGACGGCGATGAACGGCACCAGGAACTGGAGGGCGGTGATCCGGGTCGGGCCGAGGAGCCGGATGCCGTGGAAGACCACGACGTTCGCGACCCCGGCCGGGATGAGGGTCGAGTAGGCGAAGCCGGCCCAGGCGCCGATGGTCACGGCCCCCCAGTTGGCGCCGGTCGCCTGCCACAGGCCGATCGGCGCCAGGACGATGGCCCCGCCGATCATCGCCCAAGCGGTGGTCCGGAGCGGTGAGTAGGAGGCCAGGATCGGGGCGCCCCACGAGGTGTAGATCGCCCAGCAGAGGGCCGCCGTCAGCGTCAGGCCGTCACCGAGGATGGACTTCCCCAGCCCAAGACCCGGTCCCCCGGCCACCACGATCCCGACCCCGGCGAACGAAACGATCGCGCCGGCGAGCTTCCGCCTGGTCAGCGTGTCCGAACCGGCGACCGAGGCCAGGAGCGCCGTCATGACCGGCGTCGCCGCGATCAGGAATGCGGAGTCGCCGGCGGGGATCGTCTGGAGGGCCGTGGGCCAGAGGATCTGGTACGCCCCGAAGCCGATCGCCCCGAGGCCCATGATCCGGAGGCCGTCGCGGCGCGGCATCCGGATCGTCCCCTCCCGCCAGCGCAGGACGACGAGCAGCAGGAGCGCGGCGGTCCCGAAGCGCAGGAAGGCGAACGTGATCGGCGGGATCTCGCGGTTGGCCGCCTTGACCACGATGAAGTTGGCCGCCCAGGCGACGACCACCAGCAGGACTCCGAGCTCGGCGACCCGATGGCTCGAGGCACGCCCGGACCTGGTCGCGCCTGCGGTGCTCGAGACGCGTCCCGCAGCGCTCGAGGCACTCCCCGTGGCGCGTCCCGCGGCAACGTCAACGCCCGCCGGTGATCCGGCGGGCGTCCTGTCGGGCGAGGGAGGCGGAGCGGCGTCGATCAGGCGCCTTCCTGGTCGAGCTCAAGCGACTCTTCGTCCGGCTCCTCGGTCAGCTTCAGCCACACGAAGAGGCCGGCGAGGACCATGAGCGGGATGACGATGAGGGCGCCGAGGGTGACGCCCAGGGCGACGGCAACGGTCTTGAGTGCGCGCATCTGCGACACCTCCTGGTGGTGCTCAGGCCTTCTCGGGGCCCGTCGGGTCGGTGGGGTGGGCGGGGATCCGGAGCGTCGGGCCGCGAGCGATCAGGGCCTCGACGTCCTCGCGGGTGAACTCCACGAGATCGTGGTTGGAGCCCGTCTGGCGATGATGGTGGAGCCGGAGGAGGAACGCCCCGCCCTGCTCGAAGAAGAAGATGTCCTTGGGGTGCTGCTCGTCGATGTAGCGCCCGATGACCCGGAAGGCATGCTCGTAGCGACCGGTGCCGGCGGTGCTCTGCTGTGGGCCCGTTCCGCGGCGTGCCATGGCCTCGTCCATGAACTTGGCGATGTCCTCGTCGAGGAAGCTCATCGTCTCCTTCTCGAGCTGGCCCAGGCTCTCGGACCAGGCGCTGCTCGATCCGGCGCCGACGTGGGCGAGGCCCTGGACGATGAACCCGTCGGGTGCCTCCATGACCAGGACGTCCTTCATCGCGCGGCCGTCGAGGTAGGCGCCGATGGAGCGGAGGACTTCCTCGAAGTCCTGGCGTGGGCTGCCGTCGTAGATCCGCATCGCGTCTCCGTAGGCGCGAGCAGTGGCTCGCGGCGGGCCGTCAGGAGCCGGTCGTTCGGTCGTAGAGGCCGGTTCGCTTGGCGCGTCGGTCGCTCAGCCGGAAGACGGCAACTGCAGCGAGTGTAACCACGGTCCCCGTCACCAGCAAGGCGAGGACGATCTCGCCGGCGGACGGGTCGGGGTGGCCGAAGGTGCTCGCAAAGGCCGAGCCCGGCCCGCCGACGGAACCCGGCCCGCCCGGGAAGAGCGCCTGCCGGGTCCCCGCGATCCACCACGTCAGCGGCGTCAGGAGCCCCACGATCTGGACCGGCGCCGGCAGGACGACGAGCGGAAAGACGGCGCCCGTCACGAGGAACAGGGCGCCCGCGAACGCCTCGGGATAGCTCCACGACTCCTGGCGCGTCTGGATGCAGACGCCGGCCATGAGGAGGCCGAGCCCGATGATCGAGGCCAGGCCGAGCGCCGACACCGCGACCAGCATCGGCCAGTCGACCCGCCCGATGTCGAAGGGGACGCCGAGGGCGATGACCCCGACCATGAGGGTGATGACGACGCCCGCCAGCCCGACGCCGATGCGGGCGACGCCGCGGCCCACGAGGACCGTCAGGAAGTCAGCCGGGCTGACGTAGACGTACTTGAGGACGCGGTAGCGCTCGCGATCCTCCAGGACCGACCAGGCGAGGCCGGCCACCCCGTTGAGGACGAAGGCCCAGAGCGCGCTGCCGACGATCACGAACGGCCGGAAGGCCTTGCCGGCCGGCCCGCCGATGACCTCGAGCATGACCACCAGGATCAGCGCCGAGCTGAGCGGTTTCGCGACCGAGTAGATGAAGAAGAGGAACGGGTCGGTCCAGTTCGCCTCGAGCTTCCAGCCCAGCAGGACCGCCACCTTGAACGAGCGCAGCGTGTCGGCGAGGCCGCGGCCCTCCGTCCGCGAAGGATCAAAACGGGCGCCGTCAATGCCGGTCGCGGCGGGGCCGGCCATTGCGGTCATTGCCAGCGCACCGAGAGGCGTCCGTCGCGGCGGGCCCGGCGTTCCATCGTGGCCAGCATCCAGCGCGCGCCGAGGATCGAGATCACGGTCATTGCCCCGAGGATCGCGACCTCGACGACGGGCGGCGGCGTCCCGATCGGGAACGCGGCGTCGCTGAAGGCCAGCTGGCGCATAGCGTCGAGGCCCGTGGCGAGGGGGATGACGGCCACCGACAGGGCACCGACGAACCCCAGGCGGGCCACGGGGAAGTTGAGGCCCGAGACGAAGTAGACGGGCTCGGTGAGCATCTGGCCCATATGCCAGGCCTCGCGGCCCCAGACGAGGAAGAGGCTGGCCAGGACCATCCCGAGGCCGTAGAGGGCGCCGAGCGTCAGGACGAAGACGCCCAGCAGGAGCGCCCACTGGTCGACGGAGAAGGCCACCCCGTAGACCGTGCCGGCGATGAGGAGCACCGTCGCGGCCCGGGTCGAGCTCATGACCATGCCGCCGACGGCCATCCCGAAGAGGATCGCCATGAAGTGCATCGGGGCGGCGAAGTAGAGCTCGAGGTTGCCCTGGCTCTTCTCCCAGTACAGCTGGTTGGCCATCATCCAGATGACGTTGAGCCAGAACGCGGTGAGCGCCCCGCCGAGGACCACGAAGCCGACGTACTGCGGCGGTGCGTCGAGGGCCCGGTAGACGAAGACGAAGGCCGACGTGCCGAGGAACGGCAGGAGGATCTCGAAGAGGACCCACGACGGCTCGCGGACGAGCCCGATCACCCGCGGATAGGCCCGCCCGCGGATCGAGCGGAGATTCGTCATCAGGACCTGGCGCCGGCTCCACGCGGCGGCCTCCCGGGGGCCGGCCCCCGCGCGACCGACGAGATCCATCGTCGCCGCCATCAGGCGATCGCCTCGGCCGACGGGCCCGGCTCGTCCGTGCCGGCCTCGTCGAAGCCGCGGCCCACCAGCTCCACGAAGACGTCCTCGAGGGTCGGCTCGGACTTGCGCAGGCCCAGGATGTGGGAGCCCCGGTCGGCCAGGTCGCCCACGACGCGGCCGAGGGCGCCGTCGTCCTCGAGGACGAGGTTCATGACCACCGACTGGCGGTCCGTGTCGGCCTCGTTGCCGGCCGCGGCTGTGGCGCTGACGACGCCGGGCAGCCGGCCGAGGGCCTGGGCCCCGCCCTCGAGCCGGTCGAGCTCGATGCGGAAGATCGACTCGCGCTGAACGCGGCGCTTCAGCTCGTCGGGCGAGCCGATGGCCAGGATCCGGCCGTGGTCGACGATGGCGATCCGCTCGCAGAGCTCGTCGGCTTCGGCCATGTAGTGGGTCGTCAGGAGGATCGTCCGGCCGGGAACCGCGGCGCGCCACTCGACGATGAGCTCGCGAAGCGAGCGGGCGGCCGCAACGTCGAGGCCGAGGGTCGGCTCGTCGAGGAAGAGGATCCAGGGGTCGTTGAGGAGCCCTCGGGCCAGGTTCATCTTCTGGCGCTGGCCGGTCGAGAGGGTGCTGACGCGCTGGAGGCGCTGCTCGGCGAGGCCGACCGCCTCGATCAGCTCGTCGACGCGGCGCCAGCCCTCCGCCCCGGCGAGCCCGTAGAACTGGGTGAACATCCAGAGCTGCTCGCGGACGGAGAGGATCCCGTAGCCGGACTGCTCGCCGCCGGCGACCATGTTCATGATCCGGCGGATCTTCTTCGTGTCCTTCTCGACATCGAAGCCGAAGACGCTGGCCGTTCCCGACGACGGCGAGAGGAGCGTGGTCAGGATCTTGATGAGCGTCGTCTTGCCCGCGCCATTCGGGCCGAGCAGGCCGAAGAACTCGCCGGTCGGCACCTCCAGGTCGATGCCGTCGAGGGCGACGATCGGAGCCTTCTTCGAGCTGTAGACACGCCGAACGCCCCTGACCTCGATGGCCAGGGCGGGCATGCCTGACGGATCAGCGGGCACGGCGGACCCCATGGAAGAGGGCGGTTGCGGGAGGCGGATCCTACCACCGGTGCCCGGCGTTGGGAAGAGGGAAGTCGAATTCGCGGAAGATGGATATCACACACGCCGGACAACCCGGACGGGTCCAGGTGCGGGCCGCGGACGGGCCCCGGACGGGGCGCGGACGGGGCGCGGACCGGGCGTGAAGCCGGCCGCCCCGACGGTCAGTCGACGGCGGCGAGCCGGACCGCGATCTGGCCGGCGACGCGGGCGTCGTTGACGATGAGGGCCGTGTTGGCACGGACCGACGCACCGTCCGTGATCGCCGCAATCCGGGCCAGCAGCCATGGCGTCAGCGCCGGCCCGTGGACCCCCGCCGAATCGGCCTCGCCGGCCGCCTGTTCCGCGACGTCGCGGGCAACGTCGTCGGGGAGGGCCACGTCCGCGGGCACCGGCACGCAGATGACGATTCCGCTTCCCAGCCCGAGATCCAGGTGCGCGGCGGCGAGGTCCGCGGCGGCCGCGACGTCCGGCACGCTCCAGGGCGCCCTGATCCCCGATGAACGGGCGGTGAACCCGGGCAGGTCCTCCTGCCCGACGGCGACCACCGGCACGCCCCGCGTCTCGAGGACCTCCAGGGTGGCCGGTACGTCGAGGATCGCCTTGGGGCCGGCACAGACCACGATCATCGGCGTCTTCGCCAGCTCCTCGAGGTCGGACGAGATGTCGAACGTGGGAGCGTGCGTCGCGCCTGGGCCCCCGAGCGCCCCGCGATGGACGCCGCCGATGCCGCCGGTGGCGAAGACCCGGATGCCTGCCGCATGGGCCGCGATCATCGTCGCCGAGACGGTGGTGGCAGACCATCCCGAACGCGTCAGCGCCGCCGAGAGGCTGGGTCGGGCGGCCTTCAGGACGGTGCCTGCCGGGGCGGTTGCCAGCGCTTCCAGCGCAGCGTCGTCCAGGCCGACGAGGATTGTCCCGTCGCGGATCGCGATCGTGGCCGGGACCGCCCCCGACTCCCGGACGGCGGCCTCGGACGCCCGCGCGACCTCCACGTTCTGCGGGTACGGCAGGCCGTGGCTGATGAGGGTCGACTCGAGGGCCACCACCGGCCGGCCGGCCGCCAGCGCGGCGGCCACCTCGGGCCGGACGGAGAGACGGTCGGCGATGGATCCGATCATCCGGGCGGGAGCTCCTGCTTAGAGGTCGTGAGCTGGCGGGCCGCGGCCCGGTGGCCGGCGATCGTCGCCCGATGGAGCGCGTCGGGGGCATGCCGGCCGGCGGCGCGGGCGGTGAGCCAGCCGGCGATGAAGCCGGCGCTGAAGGCGTCCCCGGCGCCGGTCGTGTCGGCGGCGATGACCTGCGGCGTGGCGACATCGAACTGGAGGGGTTCGCGGGGCGCGCCGTCCGCGCCGGTGCCCGGGACGCGGGCGATCACCCGCGCGCCGCGCGCGCCGCGCTTGATGACGGCAATGGTCGCGTGCTCGAGGATCCCGTCGGCGGCGTGCCGGCCGAGGAATTCCTCCATCTCGGCCTCCGTGGCGAACAGGATGTCGGGCGTGACCGACGCCACGAGATCCCGCGCCGCGCGACGGCCCTGCGCCAGCAGCGGACCGATCGACGAGAGGTCCAGGGACACGTGCACGGGCCCGGCGGCGCGCGCCTTCCCGACGGCCGCACGGGCGGCGCTCGCGAGCGGCTCGCCCATCAGGGAATAGGCCGGCACGTGGATCAGGTCAAGCCGGGCGAACCATTCGTCGCGAAGGTCGTCGGGGCGGAGGGCGAGGGCCGCTCGCCGGTCGGCCACGAACGAGCGCTCCCCGTTGGCCGCGACGATCACCCCGATGCGCCCGGTTCGCTCGCCGGCCACGCGGGTGGCCCGGACTCGGACGCCGTCGCGTTCCGCCTGGGCGACAAGGCTCCGACCGGCGCCGTCGCGGCCCACGCAGCAGACGAGCTGGGTGTCGACGCCGAGGCGGGCGAGCCACCGAGCGGTGTTCGCCGCGGAGCCGCCCTGGCGGATCCCGACCGTGCCAGGGACGTCCGTGCCCGACTCGATCGCCCGTTCCGGGGCCAGGACGACGTCAAGGACGAGGTCGCCGAGGACGAGCACGCGGGGCTTCTGGATGGCGGCCACGTCGTGATGGTATCGGTGTGTCGAGCCCACCGGCGGTACGATCCGCGGGATGACCACCGTGACGCCCGAGCTCGAGCAGCTCGCGATCAACACCATCCGGACCCTTTCCATCGACGGGGTCCAGAAGGCGAACTCAGGACATCCCGGCGCGCCGATGGGCGCGGCCCCGATGGCCTACGCCATCTGGATGCGATTCCTGCGCCACGCGCCGTCCGATCCGACGTGGCCGAACCGGGATCGCTTCGTGCTCTCGGCCGGCCACGCCTCGATGCTCCTCTACTCGCTCCTCCACCTGACCGGCTACGACGTCACGATGGCGGACCTGCAGTCGTTCCGGCAGTGGGGCTCGCGGACACCCGGCCACCCCGAGCACGGCCTGACGGATGGCGTCGAGGCGACGACCGGGCCGCTCGGGCAGGGGTTCGCGAACGCCGTCGGCATGGCCATCGCCGAGCGCCGCCTGGCGGGCGAGTTCAACCGGCCCGGCCACGAGCTCATCGACCACCGCGTTTACGTCATCGCCAGCGACGGCGACCTCCAGGAGGGCGTGGCCTCGGAGGCCGCGAGCCTCGCCGGCCACCTTCGCCTCGGCAAGCTGACCGTCCTCTACGACGACAACCACATCCAGCTCGACGGGCCGACCGCGATGGCCTGGTCGGAGGACGTCCTGGCCCGTTTTGACGCGTACGGCTGGCATACCCAGCGAGTGCCCGACGGCAACGACGTCGCGGCGATCTCCGCGGCCATCGAAGGCGCGAACGCCGACGAGCGCCCCTCGATCGTTGCCGTCCGGACGCACATCGGCTTCGGCAGCCCGAACAAGCACGACTCCCAG
>JACQEH010000061.1 GCA_016200675.1 Chloroflexota bacterium
GCCCGCGTGATCGAGGCGAGCCCCGACTTCGAGGCCCGGCCGGCCCGGCCGTCGCTCTCGGTGGTCTGCTTCCGGCACCTGCCGGCGGGCGTCACGGGCGCCCGCCTCGATGCCCACCAGGACGCCCTGCAACTGGCCCTCGAGCGCTCCGGGGCCGGCTGGGTCTCGACCACGCGGCTGCGCGGCGAGACGTGGCTCCGGGCGGGGATCCTCAACACCCAGGCCACGACCGAGGATGTCGAGGGCCTTCTCGAGACCCTGCGGGAGCTGGCGCGAGAGATCACGTAGTCGCGCTTCGGCGGCGCGCACCGGACCCGTGATCCGGGGGGGAACCTACGAGCCCGTGCTGGTCGCCTCGTCGCTGGCGGCGCTCGACCGCGCGCCTCCACGCACGGCGAGGCGGTCCTGGAGGCGGAAGTACTCGCCGATCGCCGGCAGGAACCACGGCCGCCCCTCATAGGGAGCCGGCACGAGCGGGAAGCGGAGCTTTGCCAGCGCGGGGGGTGCCCCGCCGCCCAGCCACTCGGCCGCCCGCGTCCCGAGGTAGGTCGACATCAGGACGCCGGTCCCGGAGTAGCCGACGGCATGCATGATCCCGCCGAGCCGGCCGATGTGGGGCATGCGGTCGAACGTCATGGCCACCTTGCCCCCCCAGCTGAACGCGACGCGATGGCCCGCCACCTGGGGGTGGATCTCGAGCATCCGCCGGAAGAGGAGGCGGGCGGTCCGATCGACCGAGGTCGGCAGGAAGCTGACCCGCCCGCCGAAGATGAGCCGGCGGTCCGCCGAGACGTGCCAGTAGGACAGGAAGTTCCTGGTGTCGAAGTAGGCCCGGCCGGTCGGTGACAGCTCGTGGGCCAGGTCCTCGGGCAGGGGCTCGGTGGCGATGATGTAGCTGCCGATCGGGACGATCCGTCGCCGGACGCTGGGGACCGCCCCGTCCGTATAGCCGTTCGTGGCGACGAGGACGTCGCGGGCGAGGATCGCGCCCCGGATCGTCTCGACCACGAAGCGGCCGTCGGCCTGCCTGCGGATGGAGCGCACGGCCGTCTCGTCGTGGAGGTCGGCCCCCGCCCGCTCGGCCAGGCCCACGAGGCCGGCGAACCACTTGCCGGGATGGAGGACCCCGCCCGGCTCGATGGCCAGGCCGCCGTGGTAGGCGGCGGTCCCGATCTCGGTTCGCAGCTGGTCCTTCTCGACGACCCGGGCCCGCGCGCCGAAGGCGTTGAGCGCGGCCGCTTCCTCCGGGAACTCGGCAGCGTGGCCGGGCCCCCAGGCCAGCTCGAGCCAGCCGCTCGGGCGCAGCTCGGCATCGATGTCGTTGTCGCGGATGAGGCCGAAGACGAGCTCGGTGGCCTCGAGCGTCTCGGCGTAGATCGCCCGGGCCGTAGCGGCGCCCCAGCGCTTCGTCAGCGATTGCGGGCCCCACTTGTAGCCGGGATGGACGATGCCGCCGTTGCGCGTGGAGGCGCCCCAGCCGAGGTTGCGGGCCTCGAGGAGCACCGCCTTCGCCCCCTGGAGGGCGAGCTTGCGGGCCGCCGCAACGCCCGTGTAGCCACCACCGACGACAGCCACGTCGACCGAATCCGGGAGCTGCCGACCGGCCCGGCTGTGGATGAGGGGCATGGTCGAGTGCCAGTACGGCCGGCGCTCGTAATCGGTGTTCAGCTTCGGCATCGCCATCGCTCTCATCGTAGCGAGGTGGCGATCGCCTCGGAGGAGGAGGACCGCTGCGCGGTCCGTCAGTCCTCCGGCGCCTCGTAGGCGATCCGGCCGCCGGCCACGGTGAGGAGGACCCGACCCGGGAGGTCGCGACCGAGGAGCGGCGAGTTCTTGCCCTTGGAGGCGAGGGACTCCGGCGCCACGCGCCAGCCCGCCGAGCGATCGAAGACGACGAGACTGGCGAGCTCGCCTTCGACGAGCCCGCCGTGCCCGGATCCGCCGGGCGCGCGATCGCCCAGGACGCGCACCGGTCCGACGGTCAGGGCCGCCATCGCGGTCGCGAGCGCCAGCCGTCCGGCATCCACGGCGGCGAGGACGATCCCGAGGGCCGTCTCGATCCCCGAGATCCCGTTGGCGGCCAGCCCGAACTCGACGGCCTTGTCGACCTCGGTGTGGGGAGCATGGTCGGTGGCGATGGCATCGGCCGTGCCATCGGCCAGGGCCGCCAGACAGGCAGCCGCATCCGCGGGCGAGCGGAGCGGTGGATTCACGCGCAGCGCGGGATCGAAGGCGGGCGCGGCGATCGCGCCGTCGCGCCACGGGTCACGGGCCACGCCGTCGGCATCGAGGGCCTCCCAGGCCCAGCGGCGGGCCCCCGCGATCCACTCGTCGGTGAGGGCGAGATGGTGGGGGGTCACGTCGCAGGTGACGGGCAGGCCCGCGGCCTTCCCGCCCCGGACCAGCTCGAGGGCGCCGGCGGTGGATACGTGGGTGAGATGGAGCCGCGCGCCGGGCACCTCGCGGACGACGTCGGCCAGGATGGCGAGGTCGCGACCGACGGCCCCCGCCTCCGCAGCAGCGGGCCAGCCACGAAGCCCCAGGACGGTCGCGACCAGGCCGTCGTTGGCCTCCGCGCCGGCCGTCAGCGTGGCGTCCTCGGGGTGGTCGACGACCGGCAGGCCGAGCATCCCGGCATAGGCCAGGGCGTTCCGGAGGAGCGTCGCCGACCGGACCGGCGCCC
>JACQEH010000048.1 GCA_016200675.1 Chloroflexota bacterium
CGCTGCCGAAGGCTGTTCCAGTTCTTGCGCATCGCGGGGGCCTTGATCTTGGAGATCTTGGCTCGCCGGCCATGGCGCACGAGCTGGCTGATCGTCGGCACGAAGATGCTGCTCCTTTCGGTCCTGTCGGTCGGTTGCGGTCCCGGAGGACCGCGGGTCTACTGGCCGGGGTTCGGACCCTCGGCGAGGACCCTGTCCCATCTCTCGATGGGGGTTTCCGGTGAGTTCCATGGCGCCCGTGTCGAACGCCGCTCCCTCCGGAGCCACGATCGCGGAGTGTAGCAATCCGGCCGATCGAGTGTCAAACGTCGGCCAGTTCGAAAGCGGCGCCCCGCGACGGGGCGCCGCGCTCGGTTCAGGCTTCTGGCGTTGCCGCCGCCTCGCCCTGGAGGAGCGGGTTCTTGTCCGGGTCGATCTCGTCGTCGCCACCGCCCCCGGCCTCGGCGAGGAAGGGGTTGAAGGCGTCCTCGTCCGAGCCGGCGATCGCCGCCGCCCGGGCCAGGCCCGCCGCGTCGTCGTCCGCCGGTCGCGGGCTGCCGTCCTCGAGGAACGGGTTGTAGGTCGCGCCCTCCTCGAGGGCCTCGCCGGCGAGGGCCTCGAGGGCCGCCCGGCGCTCCCGCTCCTTGCGCGCGGCCAGGTTGGCCGGCGCCCCGGACCCGGCCGGGATGAGCTTGCCGATGATGACGTTCTCCTTGAGCCCGATCAGGTGGTCCTTGGCGCCGTTGATGGCGGCCTCGGTGAGCACCCGGGTCGTCTCCTGGAAGGACGCCGCGGCGAGGAAGCTCGAGGTGTTGAGGGAGGCCTTGGTGACCCCCAGGAGCACGGTCTGGGCCGTCGCCGGCTCGCCACCCTCGGCGAGGACGCGGTTGTTGACCTCCTCGAAGTCGAGGCGATCGATGAGCTCGGTCGGCAGCAGCTCGCTGTCGCCCGGCTGGTCGATGCGGACCTTGCGGAGCATCTGCCGGACGATGATCTCGATGTGCTTGTCGGCGTCGCCGGCACGGACCTCTTCGTTGTCGCCGACCAGCAGGCGGGCATTGTGCGGGATGGCGTACTCGCGCTCCACGATGTCCTCGGCCCGGACGACGAGACCGTCATCGGTGCGAGCGAGGAAGCCCTTGACCGGGGCGCTGACGTCGGTCGGGGTCTCGCCCCCGACGCGGGCCACCACCTGGCCGGCCTCGACGAGGTCGCCCGGGGCGGCCAGCAGCTCGGCGTCGGCCGGGAGGCCGAGGGCCGAGTCGTAGGATTCGCGGCTGGTGACCTTCACCTTGGTGCCCGATTCGGCCCGCAGGATCGAGACGCTGCCGTCGATGTGGCTGATCTCGGCCTTGCCCTTGGGGACGCGAGCCTCGAAGAGCTCCTCGACGCGCGGCAGGCCGGCGGTGATGTCCAGGCCGGCGACGCCGCCGGTATGGAACGTCCGCATCGTCAGCTGCGTGCCCGGCTCGCCGATCGACTGGGCGGCGATGATGCCGACGGCCTCCCCCACCCCGACCGGATCGCCGGTGGCGAGGTTGCGGCCGTAGCAGCGGCGGCAGACGCCGTAGCGGGCCTCGCAGGTGAGCGGCGAGCGGACCAGCACCTCGTCGATGCCGGCGGCCTCGATGGCCGCCGAGATCTCCTCGGTGATGAGCTCGTTCCGATCGACCAGGAGCGGCGGGTTCTTGGCCTTGCTGGCGGGATCCGGGAGGGGCGCCGCCGAGAGGCGGCCGACGAGCCGCTTCCGGAACTCCTCGCGGACAGCCTGGCCGGTGCCCTCGTCGGTGGCCGGCCAGGTGGCGCCGGTCATGTCCGCCGTGTCGGCGGCCGTGATCCAGCTCCCCTCCTCAGTGCCGCAGTCGTCTTCCTTGGTGATGACGTCCTGGGCGACGTCCACCAGGCGCCGTGTCAGGTAGCCCGAGTCGGCCGTTCGAAGGGCCGTGTCGGCGAGGCCCTTGCGGGCGCCGTGGGTGGAGATGAAGTACTCGAGGACCGACATGCCCTCGCGGAAGTTGCTCCGGACGGGGACGTCGATGATGCGGCCCGAGGGATCGGCCATCAGGCCGCGCATCGCGCCCAACTGGCCGATGTTGCCCTTGTTACCGCGGGCCCCCGAGTCGGTCATCATCCGGAGGGCGTTGTCCTCCGGCAGTGACGCCATCATCGAGTCGGAGATGTCCTTGGTCGTCCGCTGCCAGAGCTCGACGACCTGCTCGTAGCGCTCGTCATCGGTGATGAGGCCGCGCGAGAACTGCTTGTCGATGTCGGTGACGGCGGCGTCCGTCGTCGCCAGGCGGGAGGTCTTGTCGTTCGGGGTGACGATGTCCCAGAGGCCGATCGTCATGCCGCCACGGGTGGCGAACTTGAAGCCGACGTCCTTGATGCCGTCGACCAGGTTGGCGGTCTCTTCCGGCCCGAGGAGCCGGTAGCACTCGTCGACGATCCGCTTGAGCTCGCTCCGCTTCATGGCGTGGTTCTTGAAGCGGAGGCGATCCGGGACGATCTCGTTGAAGATGATCCGGCCGACGGTGGTCCGGAGGCTGACCTCGAGGAGCTCGCCGACGGCGTCGTCCCAGGCTCGAACGACGACGTCGATCGGCTCGTGGAGGGCCAGCCGGCTCGGCACGTGCGAATCGGAGGCGCTGGTGGCATCCGATCGCCGCTCCGTTGCGGAGGACAGGCCGCGAGCCGTGAGCTCGTAGGCCAGGAGCGCCTCGTCCTCGTTGGAGAAGCTCCG
Organism: Chloroflexota bacterium; assembly: GCA_016200675.1. Lineage (GTDB taxonomy): Bacteria > Chloroflexota > Limnocylindria > Limnocylindrales > CSP1-4 > UBA5189. Next base: position 2,720 of record JACQEH010000048.1, read on the forward strand.
GACGAACGCGGGGTTGGCGTCCCGCTCCATCGTGAGGTAGTAGCAACCGAGGACCATGTCCTGGGTGGGGGCCACGACCGGGCTGCCGTCGGCGGGCGACAGCAGGTTGGCGGTCGAGAGCATCATCGTCCGCGCCTCTTCCTGGGCGGCCGTCGAGAGCGGCACGTGGACCGCCATCTGGTCGCCGTCGAAGTCGGCGTTGAACGCCTGGCAGACGAGCGGGTGGATCTGGATGGCCGAGC
>JACQEH010000062.1 GCA_016200675.1 Chloroflexota bacterium
CCAGTCGGACGCCCAGGGCGCGCAGGTCCGCGAGGGACCGCATCCCCCGCTCCGAGCGGTCCATCACCGCGGTCTCTGTGATCTCGAGCTCGAGCGCCGACGGCTCGAGTCCCGAGTCCCGGAGGACCTCCGCGATCGATGCCACGAGGCCCGGGTCGGCGAACTGCCGGGGGGAGAGGTTGACGCTCATCACGAGGCGCTCGCCGGGCCACTGGTCCCGCCACTCGCGTGCCTGGCGACAGGCCTTCTCGAGGACCACGGCGCCGAGCGGGATGATGAGGTCGGTCTCCTCGGCGAGGGGGATGAAGGCCGCCGGCGGCACGAGCCCGCGCTGGGGGTGCTGCCAACGGACGAGGGCCTCGAAGCCCACGATGCGCTCGGTCCGGAGGTCGACGATCGGCTGGTAGTGGACGACGAGCTCGTCGCGGGTGATCCCGGCCCGAAGGTCGGCCTCGAGGTCGATGCGCTCGAGGGCCTCGCGACTCCGGAGCGGATCGAAGCGGGCGACCCGGGTCGTCGGTTCGGCCTGCGCCTGGACGAGGGCAACCTCGGCCTCGCGCAGGAGATCGCCGGCGCTGGCCACGCCCGGCGTGCCGACCGCGTAACCCAGGCTGGCGGAGATGAACCAGACCCGTCCGTCGAGGTCGAGGGGGGCCTTCATCGTTCCCACGACCTGGTCGGCGACCGCGGCCGCCCGGTCCGCATCGGCCGAGGTGAGGAGCACGCCGAACTCGTCGCCCCCGAAGCGGGCCACGATGTCGTCCGGGCCGAGGACCGATGCCACGCGCCGGCCGACCTCGGCCAGGACGCGATCGCCGGCCTCGTGGCCGAGGCTCTCGTTGATGACCTTGAAGCGGTCGACGTCGAGGAGCATGACCGAGATCGAGGACGGCTCCTCCGCGTCGGAGCCATCCCAGTGGAGCGCCGACTCGATGCCCTCGAGGAGGCGCTCGCGGGCCGGCAGGCCGGTCACGGAATCCAGCGGACTGCGGCTTGCGGCCTCCTGGAGGCGGGCATTCTCGATGGCGAGGGAAGCCAGCTGGGCGAAGCGATTGAGGGCGTCGACCTCGTGCTCTCGCCAGGTCCTGGGAAGAGGGCCAGCCGCCAGGCCGAGGACGCCGACGACCCTGCCGCGCGTCGTCAGGGGCACGCCGACGACCGCCCCGATCGGCATCCCGTCGAACGTCGGCGAGCGGTCCGCGAAGGTCGCGTAGTCGCCGACGACCACGGGCTTGCCGGTCCGGTAGACGGCCCCCGCGAGGCCCGAGTCCACGTTCAGGCTGTGGCCGATGTAGCCGGCGAAGATGCCCAGCCCGGCGATGATCTCGAGGTGGGCACCATCGGCGTGGGCGAGGTAGAGATACGCGTGCTCGGTCCGCAGGAGGCGCCCGGCGCGGGCGAGGATCGACTGGAAGAGCTCGTCGGGCGTGCCGCCGTCGAGGAGCACGCCCGCCGTCTCGTCGAGGGCCGCGATCAGGGGATCGCGGGCGCTCAGCCGGCCGCCCGCGCCTTTTGCCAGGTAGAGGGCGGCATCGGCCGCCTCGACGAGGTCGTCCTTGGCAGCGCCATCGTCCGGGAAGCAGGCGACACCCACGCTGATCGAGACCGTGGGGCCTGAATCGGGCGGGCGGAGGGCCCCGACCGCGACCCGGATGCGCTGCGCCACCTCGTCCGCGCCGAGGCGGCCGCTGTCGGGCAGGATGACCGCGAACTCGTCGCCGCCGTAGCGATAGACACGATCGCCGCTCCGGGTCGCCGACTCGATCGCCCGGGCCACGTCGCGCAGCAGCTCGTCGCCGGCCGGATGGCCGAACGTGTCGTTGTAGGACTTGAAGCGATCGAGATCCATCATCAGGACCGCAAAGGGCCGTCCGGCGGCCTCACCGATGTCGGCCCCGAGCTCGCGCTGGAAGGCGCCGTGGTTGCGGAGGCCGGTGAGCGCGTCGTGCTCGGCCTGGACCTTGACCTGGCCGTGCGCCTCCGCGTTCCGCAGGGCGATCGCGGCTTGCGCCGCGAAGAGCTTGCAGAGCTCGAACTCGTTCTCCGAGAAGTGGGCCTCGGCCTCGCCCATGCGAGCGACGTTGAGCGTGCCCAGGACCTCGCCGTCGACGAGCAGCGGGACCACCACGAGCGACTCCGGCTCGAACGGCGTGCCCGGGATCTGGACCGAGCGGGGGTCGTTGATGGCGTCGTTGGCCAGGACGGCCTCGCGATTGTCGACGGCCCAGCCGGTGATCCCGGTACCCAGCGGTGCCTCGTAGCCGAGGATCACCTCGGCGAAGCGATCCCGGGCGATGACCGGGACGCGCACGCCGCGCTCGATGTCGACGCGGTAGATCGTCAGGGCGTCGTAGGTCACGACCGCCTTCAGGGAGTCGGCGATCAGCTCCAGGATGCCCGAGGCGTCCAGCGTCGAGAGGAGCCGCTCGTTGACCATCAGGAGACGGCGCTGGCTGGCGAGCTGCGTTTCCAGCTCGGCCTGCTGGCGGTGGAGCTGCTCGAGGCGCTCGGCGTTGACGAGCGCCTGGGCGGCGTACCCGGCAAAGATGGTGAGCGTCGCCTGGTCGTCCACTCCGAAGCGATCGCGGCCCAGCCGCGACAGGACGATCACGCCCCGGACGGTGCCCTCGAACGACATCGGGACGACGAGCATCGACTCGGGACCCTCGGCCCGCCCGACCACGATGCTCCGCTCGTCCGCCTGGGCGTCGCCGATGACGAGCGGTTCGTTGTGGAGGGCCACCCAGCCGGTGAGCCCGGTGCCGATGTCGACACGGAGCATCTCGGGGGTCGGGCTGGTGGTGCCCATGAACGTGCCCTGGAAGGCGACGGGCTCGCAGGTTCGGGTTCGCGGGTCGACTCGGTAGATGCGGATCGTGTCGAAGGTGATGAGCGAGCCGGCTTCGGCGACGATGGCCTCGCCGATGCCCCGGACGTCGGTCAGGCCGTTGAGCCGCGCCGCCAGGTCCTGGACCGACCGCAGGCGGGCCGCGAGCGACTGGACCGACTCCACGAGCCGGGCGTTGCCGAGGGCCGTCGCGATCCCATCGGCAAAGCTGCGGGCCAGCGCCACCTCGTCGGGGGTCCAGTCGTGGCGGGCTTCGTGGTAGAGGACGATCACGCCCTGGGACTCGCCGCGGAAGACGACGGGCACGAAGCAGGCAGACGCGATGCCGTGCTGCCGGTAGAGGGCGCGCAGATCCGGGGCGATGCCGGGATCCGCGACGTCGCGGTAGACGAGAACCGTTCCTGTCCGGATCGCCCGAACGCCCGCAGTGTCTGCCGTTGCCGGCAGGGCGCGGATGACGTCCACGATCTCGTCGGGGAGGCCGCGGGCGGCGGCCAGCTCGAGCGGCCGGTCGCGCTGCGGGTCCCACAGCCAGAGGCCGACGCGATCGGCGCCGAAGAGCCGGATGGAGTCGTCGAGGACCTCGTCGAAGAGCGTGTCGACGTCGTCCGTCCCGGACAGCTCCGACGCCAGGCGGCGGAGCTCGTCGCCGCCCCGCGCGTCAGCGGGTGTGGGCCGGTCCATCGGCCGCGGGACTGCCGAACGGGCCGTCGACCCGCGTCGCCCGATCTGCGGCCCGTGGTGAGTGGGGTCGGCCGGGGTCCCGTCCGCCGTCCCGGCGGGCAGTCGAGCCGGATGCTCGGTCGCCCGTTGCCGCTCTGCCAGGACCGCCTCGAGGTCCGTCCGTCGGACGCGCCGGGTGCCCCGGCCGGCCCCCGCGGTCGAAGGCAACCGGCCGCTGGCGCACCACGCCCGGACCGTGTCGCGATGGACGCGGGCCAGGGTGGCGGCTTCCTCGATGGTGAGGAGATCCGTCGGGGTCGGGGTTCGAGCCGTAAGGGCCATCCGCGCCTGTGCCGAGCCTCCAGTGGCGATCTCGAACGGCGGGCGGTGCGGGCGCACACCACGCCGACGCAACCGTAGAGTGACGGGCCCTCGGGCACGATAGGAAGGGAGTACGGGTGGGTCCGGCGGTTGGGTGCCGGTTCGGCGCGCCTCAGCCGGCGGGCACCAGGTCCGCAACCGAGTCCAGGACCATGTCGGCACCGGCCGCCACCAGTGTCGCCCGATCGCCGGCACCGGTCAGGACGCCGATCAGGCGGGCCACGCCCGCGGCCCGACCCATCGCCATGTCGGCCTGGGCGTCGCCGATGACCGCGGAGCGCTCGGGCGGCACGCCGAGGACCTCGCAGATCCAGAGGACGGCGGCCGGGTCCGGCTTGACGGGCCGGCCGTCGTCGGCACAGGCGACGGCCTCGACGAGGTGCCGCACCCCGAGGTGGGCCAGCGTCCGCTCGGTGGGCTCCCGGTCGTCACTCGTGGCGACCGCGATGCGGACGCCGTGTGAACCGAGTGACGCGAAGAGGACCGCGAGGTCGGTCACGGGCCGCGCCAGGGTCACCGGATCGGGACTGTGCCAGGCCCCGGCGACCAGGCGAGCGGCCTCGCGCCCCGGGATCCCGGCGCCTGCGAGGGCCTCGACGAGCGCCTCGCGGAGGCGGGCCATGGGCGTGGCCGCGAGCGCTCCGTGGGGCAGGACGCGGCCGGTCCGGCGGTCGACGCCCATCGTCGCGTAGACCACCTCGTCGAGGGGAGCGCCGTGGGCCGCGGTCAGGGCCGTGGCGAGGTTCGCGACCCAGTCGCTCCACATGCGCTGGAACTCGATCAGAGTCCCGTCCTTGTCGAAGATCGCGAGCTCGACGCCGGACAGCTGCCAGGGTCGTTCGGCCGGCCCGCTCACGGATGCTGCCGGGCCTACAGTTGCTCCTCGTCGATGACGTCGATCGCGGCGAGTGCGGGTGCCGCGCCGAGGACGAGCGGTCCCTCGGCCGGGAACGAGACGCCGATCGCGGCCCCGATCTCCGGCAGGTGGAGCGTCGGCTCGTTGAAGACGTCGAGGGTCACGATCATGTCCGCAGCGATCTGGATCCGGAGGCGGACGATCGAGCCGAGGAACGTGACGTCGGCGACCGTGCCGCGGAGGTGATTCGAGCCTTCGACCCCCTGGCCGAGGGTGATCATCTCCGGTCGCAGGGCGAGCGAGATGGTGGTCCCGGGGCGGGCCTCCACGCTCTTCGTGATCCGGATCTCCTGGCCGCCCACCGAGAGGCGGCCCCCGCCCGCGTCGACCACCTGGGCGGGCATGACGTTGAGCGTGCCCACGAACGAGGCCACGAACGGGGTGGCCGGGAAGTTGTAGATCTCGAAGGGCGTGCCGATCTGCTCGATCCGGCCCTCGCTCATGACCACCACGCGGTCGGACAGCGAGAGGGCCTCCTCTTGGTCGTGGGTCACGTAGAC
>JACQEH010000063.1 GCA_016200675.1 Chloroflexota bacterium
GCCTGCCCGCGGAGCGACGGCTCATAGCCGCCGACACGATGTTCCTGGTGACCCATGCGTCGCCCGGCTCGCAGACGGCGGGCTTCTCGACGGACCTCGACCCCAGCGTCACGATCGAGCGCCTGTCCGGGACCGATGCCCGGATGATCTGCTGCGGCCACACCCACATGCCCGAGGTCCGCGACTTCGGCTGGAAGCAGATCGTCAACGCCGGCATTGCCGGCTATGTCTTCGACGGCGACCCGACCGCGTCGTGGGCGCTGGTGACGATCGACGGCGAGGCCGTGACCGCGGAGATCAGGCGGACCGAGTTCGACACGATGGCCGCGGCCAACGCCATCTCGGCCCGCGGCCTGCCCGGGGACGTGTATCGCGCGGCGACCGTCCGGACGGGAAAGCTCGTCAGGTGATCCGGCCCTCGATGCCGGCGCATCGCGGCGTTGTCGCCTCCGCGCCCTCGCTCACGCACGTTTGGGTGCGCTCGCTCGCGTGCTCGGCTCCGCCTTGCGCTGCATCCGGCCTCGGGGGCCGGGGAGGTCGGGCGTGATCCGCGTCGTCGTGACCGGGATGGGGGCCGTGTCCGCCCTCGGCAACGATGTTGCCTCGATCTGGGACGGCCTCGTGGCGGGCCGCTCGGGGATCCGGACGATCGAGCGCTTCGATCCCGCACGCGTCGATTCGAAGATCGCCGGCGAGGTCCGCGGCTTCGATCCGAGCGGGGTCATCGACCGCAAGGACGCCCGCCGCATGGATCGCTACATCCAGTTCGGGCTGGTGGTCGCCCGTCAGGCCCTCGACCAGGCAGGCCTGCCGGGCCGGATGGAGGGCCGCCTCGCGGAGCGGACCGGCGTGATCCTCGGCTCGGGCCTCGGGGGCGTCGCGACGCTCTTCGACAACGTCCTCGTCATGGCGGAGCGCGGCCCGGACCGGATCAGCCCATTCTTCATCCCGATGGGGATCGCCAACACCGCAGCCGGCCAGGTCGCGATCGCGTTCGGCCAGCTCGGACCCAACTTCGCGACTGTGTCCGCGTGCGCCACGGGCGCCCACGCCATCGGCGAGGCCTGGGAGACGATCCGACGCGGCGATGCCGACGTCATGCTCGCGGGCGGCGTCGAGGCGGCCATCCACGAGGCCGTCGTCGGCGGGTTCTCCTCGATGAAGGCCCTCTCCACCCGCAACGACGACCCGGCCCGTGCCTCGCGCCCCTTTGACGGCGGTCGCGACGGCTTCGTCATCGGGGAGGGCGGCGGGATGCTCGTCCTCGAGGGACTCGAGCATGCCGAGGCCCGCGGGGCCGAGCCGCTGGCGGAGGTCATCGGCTATGGCGCGACCGCCGACGCGTCCCACATCACGCTCCCGGCCCCCGGCGGGATCGGAGCCGTCCGTGCCGCACGGCGAGCTCTGGAGAAGGCGGGCATCGGCGCCGACGAGGTCGAGCACATGAACGCCCACGCGACCTCGACGCCCGAGGGCGACAGGGCCGAGCTCCAGGCCATCCGGACCATCTTCGGCGCCCATGCGCCGGCCGTCGCTGTCACCGCCAACAAGTCGATGCTCGGCCACACCCTCGGCGCGGCCGGCGCCCTCGAATCCATCGCCGTCATCCAGGCCCTGCGAACCGGCACCGTCCCGCCGACCATCAACCTGAGCGACCCGGATCCCGAGGCCGCGGGCCTGGACCTGACGCCCAACCGGGCCGCCCAGCACGACCTCCGGATCGGCGTCAACAACTCCTTCGGCTTCGGCGGCCAGAATGCCGCCCTCGTCTTCCGGCGGTGGGACGCATGAACGACGCGACGGAACCCATGAAGCCTTCCGAGGCGACGCCAGCCGGGGCTCCCGACGCCGCGCCGATCCCGACCGACCCCGGTGACGCGGCCCTCCTTGGCCTCGTTGACCGCCTCGCCGCCGTGCTCGACCGGAGCGACCTCGCCGAGCTCGAGGTCCAGGTCGGGGGCACGGGACTGGTGCTCCGCAAGCCGGTCGCGGCGCCGACCGTTGCCGCCGGGGCGGCCGCCGCTGTCGCTGCTGTCGTCGGTGCAGACGGCCCCCCGGCCGGCGGGGGAGCGCCCGCGGCTCCGGCCCGCCCCTCCGTGAAGGCGCCACTTACCGGGATCTGGTACGGCTCGCCGTCGCCGGGCTCGGGCCCCTATGTCGTCGAGGGCGGCGAGGTGGCCGCGGGCCAGGTCATCGGCCTCATCGAGGCCATGAAGCTCTTCAACGAGATCAAGAGCGACCTTGCCGGTCGCGTCGGCAAGGTGCATGCAGAGAACGGCAAGCTCGTGAAGGCGAAGCAGCCGCTCATCGAGGTGGAACCGCTGTGATGACCGGGAGCCAGGGTCCTCGTTATGCCCACATCACCGGCTGGGGCCGCTACGTCCCCGAGCAGGTCCTCACGAACGCCGACCTCGAGACGATGGTCGACACCAACGACGAGTGGATCGTGTCCCGGACGGGCATCCGCGAGCGTCGCGTCGCGGCGGCGCACGAGACCACCGCGTCCATGGGCGCGGTCGCCGGCCTGCGGGCCATCCGGACCGCCGGCATCGATCCCGACGACATCGACCTGATCCTCCTGGCGACCCTCACGCCCGACTACTGGATGCCCTCGAC
>JACQEH010000064.1:0-2855 GCA_016200675.1 Chloroflexota bacterium
CCCAAGCACATCGAGATCACCGACGAGGCGATGGTCGAGCTCGTCCAGGCCTACCCCCACGACGCCGGCGACCGGAACCTCGAGCGCGAGATCGCCAACGTCATGCGCAAGGTCGCCCGGAGCGTGGCCGAGGGCCGCAAGCGCAGGACCATCGTCGACAGGAAGAAGCTCGTCGAGTACCTGGGGCCGCCGCGCTGGGAGTACGGCGAGCTCGAAGCCGAGGACCAGATCGGTTCGGCGACGGGCCTGGTCGTGACCGAGGTCGGCGGCGACGTCGTCGCGGTCGAGGTCACCCGGATGGACGGCAAGGAGGACTTCATCCTCACTGGCCAGCTCGGCGAGGTCATGCGGGAGTCCGCCCGGGCCGGCCTGTCGTGGATCCGGACCCATGCCGCAGAGCTCGGAATCAGTCGCGAGACCTTCGAGAAGCAGACCCTCCACATCCACGTCCCGGCGGGTGGCATCCCCAAGGACGGGCCCTCGGCCGGCGTCACGATGGCGACGGCCATGGTCTCCGCCTTCACCGGCATCCCCGTCCGGAAGGACGTGGCCATGACCGGCGAGATCACCCTCCGCGGACGGGTCCTCCCGATCGGCGGGCTGAAGAGCAAGATCCTCGCGGCGCACCTGTCGGGCGCCAGGATGGTCATCCTGCCCAGGAAGAACGAGAAGGACCTCCGCGACATCCCCGAGGAGATCCGCAAGTCCATCAAGCTCGTCCTCGCCGACTCGATGGACCAGGTCCTCGAGGCCGCCCTTCGACGCCGGCCGAAGCCCCTCGCGGCGACGGTCAAGTCGGAGCCGGGCTCGGGCGGCCCGAAGGCACCCGAGAGCCAGGTCAGGCCTCCGGCCTATCCGTCGACCGACCAGCCGGCGGTCGTCGTCCAGGGACGGTAACGCGGGTGGTCGCCGTTCGAGCGCGACGGGGAGGGCCGCTGCTGCCCCCGGACGGGACGCTCGGCGAGCGAACCGCCCGATCGGGCGCGTCTCCGCTGCGCCTGTCGGGCGATTGGAACGCTCGGCGAGCGAATCGGCCTCCGACCGTGCTCCCCGGACCGGGTAGCGACCGCTCGGCGGGTCCATCGCTCGCTCAGCGATCCAGTGGCGACCGTCTCGCAAGGCCGGGAGCCAGCTGACCCATGGACGTCCGCGACTACTACCAGACCCTCGGGGTTCCGAGGAGCGCCTCGGCGGCCGAGATCAAGAAGGCCTTTCGGAAGCTCGCCCGCGAGAGTCACCCGGACAAGAAGCCGGGCGACAAGGCGGCAGAGCAGCGCTTCAAGGACATCAACGAGGCGAACGAGGTCCTCTCGGACCCGGCGAAGCGAACGAAGTACGACCGCTTCGGCTCCGACTGGGAGGCCTACGAGCGGGCCGCCAAGGCCGGCGGTGCGAGTCGCGGTCCGGCTCGCGGGTCCGGCCCGGCCGGTGACCCATTCGGGCCGGGTGGACCGTTCGCCGGCTACGCCGGCTACGGCGAGGCCACCACGCACGGCGGGAACGTCCGCTACGAGTTCCGGACCGCGGGTCCAGGCGCTGGCGGCGGCGCTGCCGGCGGCGCCGGCGGGTTCAGCGACTTCTTCGAGATGCTCTTCGGGGAGGCCTCGGGCGCGGCCGGCGGGTCGGGCGGGGCGGGCAGGCGAGCCCCGGCCCGGCCGGCCCTGGGCGCCGTGGAGGCCATGGCCGAGATCAGCCTCGAGGAGGCGTTCCACGGCGCGTCGCGGGTCGTCGATGTCGGCGGCCGCCGCCTCGAGGTCAGCATCCCCCGCGGCGTCGACACCGGGAGCCGGGTCAAGCTGACGGGCAAGGGCCCCGACGGACGCGACCTCGTCGTCGTCATCCGGCTCGCCCCCGACCCGGTCTTCGCCAGGCGGGGCGCGGATCTGGAACGGGAAGTCCCGGTGTCCCTCCGCGAGGCGCTCCTCGGCGGCGAGGTTCCCGTGAGGACCCTCAAGGGCCGCGTCCTGCTGACCCTCCCGCCCGGGACCCAGAGCGGGAAGTCCTTCCGCCTGACCGGCCAGGGGATGCCGCACCTCAGGGGCGGCTCAACCGGCGACCTCTACGTCAGGGTCCGCGTCGTCCTTCCGACCCATCTCTCGCCCGAGGCGACCGCGGCCGCGACGACCTTCCTCGACCTTGCCCACCAACCCGACCCGCGGGCCTGACCCGCACCTCCAGAGGCAGACACCGGAACCGACATGCAACTCGATCGCTTCACCCAGAAGGCCCAGGAGGCCGTCGTTGCCGCCCAGCAGCTCGCGGAGCGGCTCGGGAGCCCCGTCCTTGACGCCGAACACCTGCTGAGCGCCCTCGTCGAACCCGATGACGGCGTCCCCGCGGAGACGCTCCGGCGGCTGGGCGTCGACCTGCCCGCCTTCCGCGGCGAGCTGGCCGCGATCCTCGCCCGCCGGGCCAAGATCCAGGGCGGCTCGCTGGCCCTCGACCCTCGGGCGAAGCGCGTTGTCGACCGGGCCCAGGAGGAGGCCCGACGCCTGGGCGACGAGTACACCTCCACGGAGCACCTCCTGCTCGGGACCGCCGAGGTCGGCGGCGAGGGCCAGAAGCTCCTCGACGGCCACGGCGCCAAACGCGAGGCGATCCTCGGCGCCCTCGCCTCGGTTCGGGGCGGCCAGCGGGTGACCTCGCCGAACCCGGAGAGCACCTACCAGGCCCTCGAGAAGTACGGCCGCGACCTCACCGCCGAGGCCCGGGCCGGGAAGCTCGACCCCGTCATCGGCCGGGACGACGAGATCCGGCGGGTCATGCAGGTCCTCTCGCGGCGGACGAAGAACAACCCCGTCCTCATCGGCGAGCCCGGCGTCGGCAAGACCGCCATCGCCGAGGGCCTCGCCCAG
>JACQEH010000064.1:2865-8592 GCA_016200675.1 Chloroflexota bacterium
CGAAGAACAACCCCGTCCTCATCGGCGAGCCCGGCGTCGGCAAGACCGCCATCGCCGAGGGCCTCGCCCAGCGGATCGTCCGCGGCGACGTGCCCGAGGGCCTCAAGGACAAGCGGGTCGTCTCGCTCGACCTCGGGGCGCTCATCGCCGGGGCCAAGTGCCGGGGTGAGTTCGAGGAGCGGCTGAAGGCGGTCCTCAGGGAGATCAAGGACGCCGAAGGCTCGGTGATCCTCTTCATCGACGAGCTCCACACGGTGGTCGGCGCCGGGGCCGCCGAGGGAGCCATGGACGCCTCCAACCTGCTCAAGCCGATGCTCGCCCGGGGCGAGCTCCACACCATCGGGGCAACCACCCTCGACGAGTACCGGAAGCACATCGAGAAGGACGCCGCCCTCGAGCGGCGCTTCCAGCCGGTCATGGTCGACCAGCCGAGTGTCGAGGAGACGATCTCCATCCTGCGCGGCCTCCGCGAGCGGTACGAGGTCCATCACGGGGTCCGAATCACGGACTCGGCCCTCGTCGCCGCCGCGACGCTCTCCAATCGCTACATCACCGATCGCTTCCTGCCCGACAAGGCCATCGACCTCGTCGACGAGGCGGCCTCGCGGCTGCGGATGGAGATCGACTCCATGCCCATCGAGCTCGACGAGCTCGAGCGCCGCCGGATCCAGCTCGAGATCGAGCGCGAGGCCCTCCGGAAGGAGACCGACGACGCCTCGAAGGCCCGTCTCCAGTCGCTCGAGAAGGAGCTCGCCGAGATCGCCGATGACGCCGGCGCCATGAAGCAGCGCTGGGAGGCCGAGAAGGCGGCCATCGCCGCCATGCGGGCCACGAAGTCCGAGCTGGAACAGCTCCAGGTCCGGATCGAGCAGGCGGAACGGGAGGCCGACTACGAGCGCGCCGCCCAGTTGAAGTACGGCACCCATCGCGAGCTCCAGGAGCGGATGGCCGCCCAGGACGCGGCACTCGCCGCCCTCCAGGGCCCCAACGCGCTCCTCAAGGAGGAGGTCACGGCCGACGACATCGCCGAGATCGTCGGGGCCTGGACCGGGATCCCGGTCTCACGCCTGATGGAAGGCGAGATGGCCAAGCTCAGCCACATGGAGGAGCGCCTCCACGACCGGGTCGTCGGCCAGGACGAGGCCATCGCCGCCGTGTCGGACGCCGTCCGTCGCGCCCGCGCCGGCCTCAAGGACCCGCGCCGCCCGATCGGCTCATTCCTCTTCCTCGGCCCGACCGGGGTCGGCAAGACCGAGCTCGCCCGGGCCCTCGCCGGGTTCCTCTTCGACGACGAGGGGGCGATGGTCCGGATCGACATGAGCGAGTACATGGAGAAGTTCTCGGTGTCGCGCCTCGTGGGCGCCCCGCCCGGCTACGTCGGCTACGAGGAAGGCGGCCAGCTGACCGAGGCCGTCCGGCGGCGCCCCTACCAGGTGGTCCTCCTCGACGAGATCGAGAAGGCGCACCCCGACGTCTTCAACGTCCTCCTCCAGGTCCTCGACGACGGGCGATTGACCGACGGCCAGGGCCGGACGGTCGACTTCAAGAACGCCGTCGTGATCATGACCAGCAACGTCGGCTCCCAGGTCATCACCGCCTACGCGGGGCGGGCCGGGGACGCCGGCGCGTACGAGGCCATGAAGCGCCAGGTGACCGAGTCGCTGCGCCAGCAGTTCCGGCCGGAGTTCCTGAACCGGGTCGACGAGGTCATCGTCTTCCACGCCCTCACCGATGCCGACCTGGTGGCGATCGTCGACCTCCTCCTGGCCGACCTCCAGCGGCGCCTGGCCACCCAGGACCTGACCCTCGACCTCACGCCCGCGGCCCGGGCCCTCATCGCCCGGGAGGGCCACGATCCGTCCTTCGGGGCGCGGCCCCTCAAGCGGACGATCCAGCGGCTGGTCGAGAACTCGTTCGCCCGGGCCCTGATCGAGGGCCGCTTCAAGCCGGGCGAGCACGTCGTCGCCGATGCCGACCCGGTTGGCTCGACGGTCGTCTTCACCGCCGATGGGGCCGAGGGGGTCGACGGGGCCACGGTCGTGGCCGATGCCGCCGAGCGCCGCGACGCACGGCTGGGAGGTGACGCGGACGAGCCGGTCGGAGCCGGCGCGGGTCGAGGTCGCCGTCGGGGGTCCGTCCTGGACCTGCCGGATACGGAGCCGCGGACGCGCGAGGCCGGGGAGCTCGTCAACTGAGGTTCAGCGAGGCGGCGGCACGGCTGGCGACCCTCCCGGAGCAGATGCCGGCGCCGCCTGCCGCGCTGATGCCGGTCCGCCTCGACACGGGCGAGCGGCGCCAGACCGGCCTCGCGTCCGGGCCCGCGACGGCTCGTGCTGCCGCGGTCCTCGTGCTGATCGCGCCGCACTCCGGCCGCCCCGACGCCGAGGCCCAGGTGATTCTCATCCGGCGCGTCGACCGCGGCGGCCCCCACGCCGGCGATGTCGCCCTGCCCGGCGGCCGCATCGAAGCCGGCGATGTCGATGCCGCCGCGGCCGCCCTGCGGGAAGCGGCGGAGGAAGTCGCCCTCGATCCGGAAGAAGCCCGAGGTCGCGGCGATCATCAGGGCGCCCCTTGCGGCCTTCATCGCGGGTGCGCCGATCGAGCTGGTCGAGGCGGAGATCCGGGGCTTCCGGCTCCGCTACGGCGCCTACCCGACGAACGGCCTCCGGGTCTGGGGCGCGACGGCACGCATCCTGGGCCAGCTCGGGGCGATCCTCGGGAGCTGACCGAAGGCCCGGCCGCCGTCTCGTGGAGGCGGAGGAGGCCGGACCTCGTCAGCGGGGCTCGCCCTGCGTCCGATCCTGGCGATCCGGATGATCCGGACGTTCCACGAGGTGGCCCTCGCCGCGCGCCACCTGCCTCGCGTCGCCCGGACCGAGGCGTCGCGCCGCTCCCTCCAGGATCGACCCAAGGGTCGAATCGTCGGCGCCGGCGAACTCCACCACGATTGCCCGCATCTCGGTGTGGTCGGTCCAGGCAGCGTGGGTCACGCCCGCCGGCCAGAGGACCGCCTCGCCGGCCGCGACCCGTCGCCGCTCGTCGCCGACGACCACCCAGCCGCCGCCCTCGATGACGCAGAACCAGGTCGTGTTCGGGTTGTCGTGCGGTGCGATCGCGCCGCCGCGGGTGAAGGCCAGCTCGGAGATCAGGCCGCGGCGGTCGGAGTGGATCACCTGGCCGGTGAGGCCGTGCGTCCCCGGTGGACCCTCGGGTCGCCGGAAGCCGACGCCGAAGCGACGGACCTCGATGGGCATGCAGCCCCCGCGCCGGCGGGCGGCGAGGCGCGCGTCCGGGCCGGCTCAGCGCCGGCGGCGGCGCGAGCCTCGGGAGCGAATGGTCGCCTCGGGCCGGGACGCCTTCTGGCGATTCTGGTAGCGGAGCCGCGCCAGCTGGGCCTCGTAGGCGGCGAAGAGCGGCGGGTAGTGCCGGAAGCGGACCCACAGGAGGGTGCCGAGGCCGGCGGCCTCGATCGCGAGGACGACCGCGAAGTCGAACAGGAAGGTCACGGCGATCACGATGAGCATGAACGTGATGAGGCCGGTCCAGAGGAGCCACTCCCACATGTCGGTGTAGAGGCGGTGCCGATGGAGCGCGCGCGTCCGGACGTTGTAGAGGATGACGAGCAGGACCAGGAGGACGAGCGAGGCCGCCAGGGTCGGGAAGTAGAGGTCCGGGAAGAGCGTCGCCGAGAACGGGCGCCAGAGGTACTCCCAAGGCGGCAGGGTCACGATCTCTCCTGGTGGTCGGGCCGACCAGAGGCGTCGGGCCGGGCGAGCGTGGAGTATGCCATGACCCGGGGCTATACTCGGCCCGAGTCGCGCGGCCGGATGACGGCGGATGGAGGAGGACGCTTGCGAGCGCTGCTGTCGGTCGCCACGCGCGACGGGATCACCGCCTTCGCGCGCGACCTCCAGGCCCTCGACGTCGAGCTGTTCGCGACCGATGGCACCCGCGAGCACCTCGCCGCCGACGGCGTCGAGGCCGGCCCGATCTCGAGCCTGACCGGCGTTCCGGCCCTCCTCGGCGGCCAGGTCAAGACCTTCCACCCGGCGGTCTACGCCGGGATCCTCGCTCGCCGGGACAAGCCCGAGCAGCTCGCCGAGCTGGCCGAGCAGGGCCTGGGCACGATCGACCTCGTCGTCGTCAACGTGAAGCCGTTCGGGGCGGAGATCGGGCGGAGCCTCGTCGGGATCGAGCAGGCGATCGAGATGATCGACGTCGGGGGCGCGGCCCTCCTCGGCGCGGCGGCTCGCAACGCGGCCGGCGTCGCGGCCGTTCCCAGCCCCGAGCATTACCCGCGCATCGTCGCCGAGCTCCGCGAGCGCGGCCTCGTCAGCCCCGAGTTCCGGGCCCAGCTGGCGGCCGAGGCCTTCGGAACCGTGGCGGCCTACCACGCCGAGATCGCGGCTTACCTCAACCAGCTGACCGGGACGATCTTCCCGAAGCGCCTGGCGATGGTCCTCGAGAAGGTGGCCGACCTCCGCTACGGCGAGAACCCCCACCAGCCGGCCGCCTTCTACCGCGAGACCACCCACCGCTCCGGGACCCTCGCCGACAGCAGCCAGCTCCACGGCGAGCGGCCGTCCTTCAACAACCTCCTGGATCTCGACGCCGCCTACCGCATGGCGGCCGACTTCACCGGTCCGACGGTGGCCATCGCCAAGCACACCGACCCGGTCGGCGTCGCCTCGGCCGACGACCTCGTGGAGGCCTACCGGCGGGCCCTCGACACGGATCCCGTGGCGTCGTTCGGCGGGATCGTCGGGGTCAACCGGGAGATGGACGGGGCGACCGCCCGGGCGATCGCCCAGAGCTCGTACGAGGCGGTCATCGCCCCGGGCTTCGACCGCTCCGCGCTGGGGATCCTCAAGCAGAAGCCCGGCCTCGAGATCCTCGCCGTGCCGCCCGACCCGGCCGAGGGCATGCGCGACTACGGGATCGCCAACCTCGACTTCAAGCGCGTCGCCGGCGGCCTCCTCGTGGAGACCCTGGACACGCTGGGCCTCGACCGGGGCCAGCTCCAGGTCGTCACGAAGCGGCGACCGACGCTCGAGGAGCTGACCGACCTCCTCTTCGCCTGGCGCGCCGTCCGGCATGTCCGGTCGAACGCCGTGGTCCTGGCCCGGAACGGGGCCACCGTCGGCATCGGGGCCGGCCAGGCCAGCCGCCAGGTCTCGGTCGAGATCGCCCTTCGCCGGGCGGGCGACCGGGCCCGCCTGGCGGTCATGGCCAGCGACGCCTACTTTCCCTTCCCCGACGGGATCCAGATCGCGGCCCAGGGCGGCGTGACCGCGATCATCCAACCGGGCGGCTCGATTCGGGATGAGATGGCGATAGAAGTCGCGGATCGACACCATCTCGCGATGGTCTTCACGGGTCGGCGCCACTTCCGGCACTGACCGAGCCAGGGCACGCTGAGGAGCAGGCAATGGAGCAGCTACTGGCCCTGGAGATGGTTCGCGTCACGGAGGCCGCCGCGATCGCGTCGGCACGGCTCATGGGTCGCGGCGACCGGATGGAGGCGGACCGGCTGGCTACCGAGGCCATGCGGGCGGCCATGGACGAGATCGAGATGGCCGGCACGATCGTCATCGGTGAGGGCGAGCGCGACAAGGCCCCGATGCTCTACATCGGCGAGCAGGTCGGCCAGGCCGCCGACGGTGCCCCCGAGGTCGACATCGCCGTCGATCCGCTCGAGGGCACGAACCTCGTGGCGACCGGCTCGGC
>JACQEH010000060.1 GCA_016200675.1 Chloroflexota bacterium
AGCTCATGGCCGAGACCTGGGCGGTCGGGCGGGCCGCGGGCATCCCCCTGGCCGACGATCTCGTGGACCGCCAGTTCGCCCTCCTGGACTCGCAGGACTACACCGCCTCGACGTCCCTCCGCCACGATCGCTCGACCGGCCACCGCATGGAGCTCGAGGCGCTCCACGGCACCGTCCGGCGGCTGGGCCGCGAGCATGGCGTCCCGACCCCGGCGACCGACGCGGCCTACGCCATCATCGAGCCCTGGGCCCGGCGCAACGAGCTGCCGGAGGCTGACCGGCCGCCGATCGCCTGATCGCCGCGGGGCGCCTGCGGTCTATCCTGTCGGCCATGACCGAGATCGCAGCGAGCCCCGGATCGACAGCCGCCGTGGCGACCCCAGCCACGTTCCGCCACTTCATCGCCGGCGCCTGGGCCGACGGCGTGTCGGGGGAGACCTTCGAGAGCGTCAACCCTGCCGATGGGCGGGACGTGATCGGGCGCTTTCAGGCCGGCACGCCGGCCGACGCGGCGATGGCGATCCGGGCCGCCGAGATGGCGTTTCCCGCCTGGCGCGCGACGCCGGCCCCGAAGCGCGGCGAGATCCTCTACCGCTTCGGCGAGCTGATGGCCCGCCACAAGGAGCGCCTCGCCCGGGCGATGACCCGGGAGATGGGCAAGGTCCTCGCCGAGGCCCGGGGTGACGTCCAGGAGGGGATCGACATCACCTACCTCATGGCCGGTGAGGGACGCCGGATGTTCGGCGACACCGTCCCGTCGGAGCTGCCGGACAAGTGGGCGATGAGCATCCGCCAGCCGATCGGCGTGGCCGGGATCATCACGCCCTGGAACTTCCCGATCGCGATCCCGTGCTGGAAGATGATGCCGGCGCTCGTCACCGGCAACACCGTCGTCTTCAAGCCCGCCAGCGACACGCCCCACTGCGCGACGCTCCTCGTCGAGCTCATGGCCGAGGCCGGCTTCCCGCCCGGCACGGTCAACCTCGTGACCGGGTCGGGTGCCGCGGTCGGCGACACGATCGTCGAATCCCCGGACGTGGCGGTGATCTCGTTCACGGGATCCTCCACCACCGGCAAGCGCATCGCCGAGCGCGCGGGGCGGCGCCTCAAGCGCGTCTCGCTCGAGCTGGGCGGCAAGAACGGGGTGGTGGTCCTCCGGGACGCCGACCTCGACCTCGCGACGGACGGCATCCTCTGGTCAGCCTTCGGCACGACGGGCCAGCGCTGCACGGCATGTTCGCGGGTCATCGTCGAGGCCCCGGTCCTGGAGCCGCTCCTCGACCGCCTCGTGACGCGGGCTCGCGGCCTTCGCCTCGGCGACGGGCTCGTCGAAGGCGTCGACGTGGGGCCGCTCATCAACGCCGCGGCGGTGGACAAGGTGCGGTCCTACGTCGGGATCGGCCGGACCGAGGGCGATCTGGTCCTGGGCGGGGAGCCCGCGACCGACGGCGAGCTTGCCCACGGCACCTTCTTCCAGCCCACGATCTTCTCGAAGGTGAAGCCGATGGCCCGGATCGGCCAGGAGGAGATCTTCGGGCCCGTCCTGTCGGTCATCCCGGTGGACGATGTCGACGCCGCCGTCACCGCCCTCAACCAGACCCGCTACGGGCTCTCGGCCTCGATCTTCACCCGCGACGTGAACGCGGCGTTCCGGGCGATGCGCGACCTCGAGGCCGGGATCGTCTACGTCAACGCCGGCACCACCGGTGCCGAGACGCATCTCCCGTTCGGCGGCTGGAAGGAAACCGGCAACGGCCATCGCGAGGCCGGCCATGTCGCCCTCGACACGTACACGGAGTGGAAGTCGATCTACGTCGACTTCAGCGGGCACCTCCAACGGGCCCAGATCGACAACCAGCCGGAGTAGCGCTCATCGGGCGGTGGCGGGCATCGCGGCGGATGGGGTATCCTCGGCGGCCTCGGGCCCGTAGCTCAATGGCAGAGCAAGTGACTCTTAATCACTTTGTTGAAGGTTCAAGTCCTTCCGGGCTCACCAGCCGAACAACCATCGACCCCCGGCGATCGCCGGGGGTCGAGTGATTCGAGGAGCGCGACGATCTCCCGATCAGCCGCCGGTGAGGCCCTGGCCGATCAGGCTCATGACGTTGGTGATGATCGACTTGAGCGGGACCTCGACGAACGACGACGGCGCGGCGGTCGACACGGACCCGTCTGGGTTGCCGAGCTTGACCGTGACCGTGGCCGTCCGGGTGGCGTCCTTGGTGGCCGCCACGTGCCCGTCGATCTCCACGACATGGCTGGAGACCTTGTCGACCCAGATGTCGGCCGACAGGGTGATGTCCTTCATGGCCGTGGTCATCTGGTCGATCTGGGTTCGGCTGACCGAGTCGAACATCTTGCTGGCAAGGAGCTTGGTGCCGTCGATCGCGGCCTTGAGGTGGTACGCATCGGCGCCGTCGCGCCGCTCGGTCCCGATAAGCGTCAGGGTGATGCCGGCGTCCTGGAGGGCCGTCTTGAGGGCACTCGCATCGCCGGCCGAGGGCGCCGCGAAGGACGGCAGGGCGCCGCTGCCGCCGGCCAGGCTGCCGAGTGCCGCGAGGTCCTCCTTCGTCCCGATCCGGAGCCAGCCCGCGAGGTCGCCTGTCGGCAGGTCGCCCGACGACGTGAGGAGCATCGTCAGGACCGTCGCGAAGATAGGGCTCTTGGCGTAGAGCGCCTGGCCGTCATAGACGACGTCGAGGTCGAAGGTCGACCCGGTGATCCCGACCTGCGCCAGGGTCGCCGCGGGAATCCCCAGCGAGCCGATGGGGATCGAGACATGGACGGCGCCCGTGCCGGCCGCCTTGTCGGCCACGAAGGCCAGCGCCGACGGGGCGATCGAGATGCTGGTGGCGCCGTCCTTGGCCTCGAAGCCGACGTTGACCTGGACGGGGCTCCAGGTCGCCTTCATCGACGAGCTGGCGATCTGGTACGGATCCGACGTGGTCGAGCCGCTCCCGCAGGCGGTCGCGATGGCGGCGAAGGCGAGGGCGAGGGCGACGAGTGGGGCGAGCCGAGTACGCACGGAGATGTCCTCGATTGTGGTGTCCCCCTGAGGAGGCGGCCTCGATGGGGCCGACGCCACATTACCCCGCTTCCAGGAATTCGCCAGAGCCGATTGGTCCGCCAGAAGTACCCATGCTAGGCTTCGGCCACCTTGATGGCCGGTCCCGTGAGGCCGGCGGGGCGGCCCCGTGAGGCCGGGCAGGGGAGGCCGGAGCGTCATGTCCGAAGCTGGCAGGAGGCCGACGTGAGCGGCGATCTCGTCCAGCTCCCGAGGCCCCCCTTCCCGCGGCCGAGCGCCGTGGTGGATCCCCGGATCGGCGATCTCGGCCCGGCCCTGCTGGCCCTCGAGGACGGCTCCATCTTCAGCGGCGTCGCGTTTGGGGCGCCGGTCGCATCGGGTGGCGACCTCGTCGTCAACACGAGCCAGACCGGTTACCAGGAGGTCTGCACCGACCCGTCCTACGCCGGCCAGGTCGTGGTCATGACGTACCCCCTGATCGGCAACTACGGCCGTCTCGCCGCCGACGACCAGTCCCTCCGCCCGTGGCTGCGGGGGCTCGTGGTGGCGAATGCCACGGCCGCGGTCCTCGACGATGCGCGGCAGCTGGCGACCCTCCTCCGGCGCGCTGGCATCCCGGCCATCAGCGGCGTCGACACCCGGGCCCTGGCGCGCCACCTCCGGGCGCATGGCAGCCTGCGGGGCGTCATCCTGGAGCCCGGAGCCCTCGATCCGGTCGCAGCGTGGGAGGCGGCCCAGGCGATCCCGCGCTGGGAGGACCAGGACTTCGTGGGCCAGGTCTCGCCGTCGGCCGTGGTCGAGCACGGGGATCCATCTGCGGCCGGGCCACTGGTGGCGGTCGTCGACTTCGGGCTCAAGGCCAACATCGTCCGGAACCTCGTCCACCGCGGGCTCCGGGTGCGCGTCCTGCCGCACACGAGCTCGGCCGGCGACGTCCTCGCCGCCGCCGTCGCGGGGGTCGTGCTCTCGCCCGGGCCCGGCGATCCGGCGCGGCTGGCCGGCCCGGTCGCCCTGGCCCGGGCCGTCATCGATGACGGCCGGCCGATGCTGGGGATCTGCCTGGGCCACCAGGTCGTCGGGCGGGCAGCCGGCGCCGAGACACGCCGCCTCCGCTTCGGTCACCACGGGGCGAACCATCCCGTCCGGGATATCGACCTCGGCCTCGTCCAGGTGACCGCCCAGAATCACGAGGTCCAGGTGGTCGGGGAGACGGTCCCCGCGGCGAGCGGCTTCCACGTCAGCCAGGTGAACCTCAACGACGGCTCGGTCGAGGGCCTCCGGCATCGCGAGCTGCCCATCGAGACGGTCCAGTACCACCCCGAGGGGGCTCCGGGGCCGCTCGACGCCCTCGCCGTCTTCGACCGTTTCGCCGCCGCCGCGCGCCGCCACGCGGGATCGGCCGGCTAGCTGTTCTTCCCATATACGTTGTTGGCCGATGGGTCCGGCCGCCGGCCCGGGTTCCGTCAACACCCCGACAACGCCCAACAACGCCCAACAGCGCCCGCGGTCGTCACAGCCGGCGCGGCAATCCAGCTGGCGGGGGTACCTGCCCTCCCTGCTGGCCCGGGAGTCCAGTGGTCCGGCCTGAGCCCGATGCCGCCGACCGCTCGAGGGGTCCGCACTGGCCCCCCAATCCAGCCGCCGACCCATCGCCCGGCGCGGACTGGACTAGGAGTCCAGCGGGTCGGGCCGAGGTCGGGGCCGAGGTAGAGTCCAGCGGGTCGGGGCCGAGGTCGGGACCGAGGGCGGGGCCGAGGTCGGGTGGTCGCGCCCGCAGTGGGATGCCGAGCCGCCGCGCTCACCCGCGGACGTCGTCGCGGACGTCCGTGGAGATCACGGCTAGTCCGCACGCGCCGTCCCGCGCGAGGCTCGACCGTCGGCCCGGCCGCGACCCCCGGCCGCGCCGCCGATTGGGCGGCCTCGCCGCCAGGGATGGTAGGCTGGCGGAACTGCCTTGGAACCCGGTCCAGAGAGCCCGGGCTCCGGTCCAGAGAGGCCGACAAGGAGGTCCGCTTGCCGCTGCGCGCCGCGCGCCCCGCCGACACCGGGCCCTTGATTTCCCGACCTTCCGGCAAGCCCGCCTCCGTCCTCATCATCGGCTCGGGACCGGTCGTCATCGGCCAGGCCGCCGAGTTCGACTACGCCGGGACGCAGGCCTGCCGGGCCCTCCGCGCCGAGGGCGTCCGGACCATCCTCGTCAACTCCAACCCGGCCACGATCATGACCGACCCGTCGGTGGCCGACGCCGTCTACCTCGAGCCCCTCACAGTCGAGGCGATCGAGGCGGTGATCGCCAGGGAGCGGCCCGAGGGACTCCTGGCCGGGCTCGGCGGCCAGACCGGCCTCAACCTGGCCATGGACCTCGCAAAGGCCGGGGTCCTCGAGCGCCATGGGGTTCGCCTCCTCGGCACGCCCCTGCGGGCCATCGAGATGGCCGAGGATCGGGAGGCCTTCCGGGACCTGCTCGATCGGCTCGGCCAGCCGTACGCGCCGTCGCACATCGTCGAGGGCGCAACCCCCGAAGCACGCGATGCCTCGGCCGACGCCGCGCTGGCCGAGATCGGCCTGCCCGCGATCGTGCGGCCGGCCTTCACCCTCGGCGGAACCGGCGGCGGCATCGTCGAGACCGAGGTCCAGTACCGGGAGCGCGTCCGCTCCGGCCTCCGGGCCAGCCCCATCGGCCAGGTCATGGTCGAGCAGTGCCTCGTCGGCTGGCAGGAGATCGAGTACGAGGTCATGCGCGACGCCGACGACACGTGCATCGCGGTCTGCTCGATGGAGAACGTCGACCCGCTGGGCGTCCACACCGGCGACTCGATCGTCGTCGCCCCGGTCCAGACGCTGCCGGACCAGGTCCACCAGCGGCTCCGGAGCGCCGCCCTGGCCATCATCCGGGCGCTCGGCGTGGAAGGCGGCTGCAACGTCCAGTTCGCCCTCTCGCCGGACTCGACCGAGTACGCCGTCATCGAGGTCAACCCGCGCGTCTCGCGGTCCTCGGCGCTGGCCTCGAAGGCCACCGGCTACCCGATCGCGCGGGTCGCGGCCCAGATCGCCATTGGACGCCGGCTGGCCGAGATCCCCAACATCGTCACGGGGACGACCGTGGCGGCCTTCGAGCCGGCGCTCGACTACGTCGTCGTCAAGCTGCCGCGCTTCCCGTTCGACAAGTTCCCGACCGCCGATCGCTCGCTGGGCAGCCAGATGAAGGCCACCGGCGAGGTCATGGCCATCGACCGAACCTTCGGCAGCGCCCTGAACAAGGCCCTCCGGGGCCTGGAGCAGGCCGGCGCCGGCCCGCTGGCCGAGGATCCTGCCTGGGCCGGCCCCGTTGCCTACCTCGCCGCCGTGCTCGGTGGCGACCCCGAGCTCGAGCCGGGCGATGCGCCGATCCGCTGGATCGACGAGGGCGGCGAGGCCTGCGAGTCCACCCGCCTCGCCCAGCGCACCGCGGCCCCGATCGTCCTGCGCCGCTTCCTCAGCCCCTCCGACGACCGCCTGTGGCGGATCCTCGCCCTCCTCCGGCGGGGCGTGCCCGAGGCCGACATCGCGATCGCGACGGGGATCAACACGTGGTTCCTGGCCGAGCTCGGACGGAATGTCGGCCTCGAAGCGGAGGTGACCGCGGCGGGGGCCCGCCTGGCCGATCCCGCCGACGCGGGCGCCGCGGAGCTCCTCGCCACGGCCAAGCGGGCCGGCTTCGGGGATCGCGAGCTGGCCGGGCTCGCGGGCGTGGGCGAGCCTGCGCTGCGGGCCGCCCGGCTGGCCCTCGGCCTCGTCCCGGGCTACGCCATGGTCGACACGTGCGCGGCCGAGTTCGCCGCCGAGACGCCCTATTTCTACTCGACGTACGCGGCCGCCGGCTCCGCTCCCGAGGCGCCGCCCGTCCCGAGGCCGGCCGCCCTCGTCATCGGCAGCGGGCCGGTCCGGATCGGGCAGGGGATCGAGTTCGACTACTGCGCCGTTCAGGCGGCCGACACCCTCCGCCGCAGCGGCTGGTCGGCGGTGATGATCAACTCCAACCCCGAGACGGTCTCGACCGACTTCGACGCTTCGACCCGCCTCTACTTCGAGCCCCTCGACGCGGAAAGCGTCCGGAGCGTCATCGACGCCGAGACCCGGGCCGGCGAGGCGCTCCTGCCGGCCCTCGTCGCCTTCGGTGGCCAGACGCCGCTCAACCTCGCAGCGACGCTCGCGGCGGGCGGCGTGGAGCTGCTGGGCTCAGACCTCGAGGCCATCGACCAGGCCGAGGAACGGACCCGCTTCTCGGCCCTCCTGGATCGCCTCGGCATCCCCCAGCCGGACGGCGGGATGGCCCACTCGATCGAGGAGGCCCTGACCCTCGCCGAGCGGATCGGCTACCCGGTCATCGTCCGGCCGAGCTTCGTGATCGGCGGCCTGGCCATCGACTTCTGCTACTCGCCCGAGGACCTCGAGCGCCAGCTCGCGCTGGCGACGGTCGTCGATCCCGACCGGCCGGTCCGCATCGACCGCTACCTCGAGGGCATCGAGGTCGACGTCGACGCCGTCTCGGATGGCCGGGAGGTCCTGATCCCCGGGCTCCTCGAGCACGTGGAGCGGGCCGGCGTCCACTCCGGCGACTCGGTGGGGCTCTTCCCGCCCCAGACGGTGAGCGACGGCGACCAGGGCCTGATCGTGGCCACGATGGAGCGGATCGTGCTCGCCCTCGGCGTCCGCGGCCTCTGCAACGCCCAGTTCATCGTCCGCGAGGACGGCGTCTACCTCATCGAGGTCAACCCCCGGGCGAGCCGAACCGTTCCGTTCATGTCCAAGGTCACCGGCGTCCCCATGGTCGAGCTGGCGGTCCGAATCGGGCTCGGGGCGACCCTCGCCGACCTCGGCTGGGCCGGAGGGCTCCTCCCGCCGCCGGCCCTCGTGGCCGTCAAGGCGCCGGCCTTCTCGACGGCCAAGCTGCGCGGCGTGGACCCGTCCGTGGGACCGTTCATGCAGTCGACCGGCGAGGTGATCGGCATCCACGCCGACCCCCGCGTCGCGCTCGCCAAGGCGCTCCGCGGTGCGGCCCTGATCCCGCCACGGGCGGGCGCGGCCGGTGACGACCTCCCGCCGCTGGCCCTCCTGTCCATCGCCGACCGCGACAAGGAGCTCCTGGCGCGCCTGGCGACGGCCTTGGCGATCGCAGGCTACCGGCTGGCGGCGACGCCGGGCACCGCGGCCGCGCTGGAGCGCGCCGGCTTCGAGGCGATCGTCGTCGCCAAGCTCGGCGAGGCGCCGGACCCGGCGGCCGGCCGCGACGGGATCATCGAGGTCATCCGGGCGGGGAGCGTCAGGCTCGTCGTCAACACGCCCACGCCGCGCTCGGGCGCCGTTCGCGACGCCGCCGACATCCGCCATGCGGCGATCGCCGAGGGGATCCTCTGCCTGACCGCAATCGAGACCGCCATCGCCGCAGCCGAGGCACTCGATCCGGCCGTTGCCGGACGCATGTCGGACGTTCGGTCGCTGACGGAGTGGATGCCCGGCCGACGACGCGGGGGCCGGCTCGGGGACGCCGCCGCCGCCATCCCGGCAGGTCAGGCCGTCGCGACGAAGAGCGACTGACCCAGCGACCACGTGCGTTCCCGCGGAGGACGTCGCCGAAGGTCCGGAGAAGAGGCGCCGGGGGCTCGTGCCGGTGCCGTCGGCAGCGGCCGTCGACTCGACCAGCCAGGCCCGGGCGGCGACGACGGCAGGCTGGGAAGGGGACCGCCAGCGCCCGGATCGCGGCTTGACGGTTGACGGCCATGGCGGCGGTGCAGGGAGCCGCCGCGGCGCGTGCGCGTGCCCGGGGCGACGCGATTCGCACAGGCGGCCGACAATGCGTCCGTGATCAAGGACATTTCGGAGCCGGGCGGGGCGTACCGACCCGGTGCCTGCAACATCGGCCCGGCCGAGATCGGGCGCCGGCGCCGATCGGCGCTCGCCACGACGGCCCTGGCGATCGGCGTCGCGGTGGCGGTCGTCATCGCCGGCCTGCCTCCGCTCGCGTACCTCGTGGAGCTGCCGTTCGCGGCGGCGGCGGCGGTGAACTGGCTCCAGGTGACCCGCCGCTTCTGCGTGGCATTCGGCGCCGCCGGGGTCCTGAACTTCGGCCGGCTCGGCCGGGTCGAGAGCGTGACAGATGCAGCTGCCCGGGCGGCCGACCGGCGGATGGCGCTCCGGATGACCCTCGAGGGCGTGGTCTATGGCGGCGTCGTGACGCTGCTCTTCTGGATCGTCCCGGCCTGGCTCCGCTCGGCTTGAGCGGCGGGAGGTCCAACCCCAGCCTGCCTGGCAGTCAACAAGACTTGCCTCGGTGCCCGTGGGAAGCGTGGCCGACCGCATCCTCGACTGGCTGGCGCACGAATCCCAGCCTGGTGGACAAGAGATGGTGATTCTCTACGCGCGACCCCGCGTCGATCGCCCGAGGCAAGCATGATTCCCTGACCAGCAGGCAGCCCGAGCGACATCGCTGGCTGAGGGCGCTCGCAGTCAGCTCAGCCCGCGGCATTGCGCTCGTCTCGCCAGGCCATGACGTCGGCGCCACGTCCACGCTCCGGGAGGTCCGTTGGCCCCGAGCGTGAACTGGGCAGCCAGCCGGATCTGACCCCCTCGCCGAAAGGTTCACAGCCTCTCAGGCGGCCAGGCGATGGGCCGGCCGCGTCGCCGACGGGCCGGCCGAAGCCTGCCCGCCGGCGACGCGCTGTCCGGCATGGATCAGGAGGACGCCGACCTGGCGTCGAAGGCCGGACGGCCGGGCCGTGGCGCGGGCCGCCGCGGCGAGTCGCTCGCTGGCTGCCTCGGCCTCGCGCATCCGGATCCGCTCCCGGATCAGCAGCTGCGTCGTCTCGATGTAGCCCTGCATGGCTCGGTTCCCTTCCTGTGCGCGTATCTGGTTGATGGTCATCTGTCCTGTGTTAGTCATCTGTCTAACCCTCCGGCTCGAATGAGGGCCGCGGTTGCCCGCGGCCCGATGGGCTGCGCCTACCCGACGAGGAAGCGCTTCAGGTCTGCCGTCGCGTCGTCGAGGCGGGCGCGCCGGAGGCTGTAGTAGACGACCGCCCCGGATTCCACCATGGTCAGGAGTCCCGCGGCGCGGAGCTGGGCGAGATGATGCTTGATGGTCGGCTTCGAGAGCTCCAGCTGCTGGGCGATCTCGGTCAGGTAGAGGTCACGCTCGGCGAGCAGCTTCAGGATCCGGAGGCGGGTGTCGTCGCCGAGGGCTCGGTGGAGGCGGAGGACCTGCGGCGGCGGGGCGAGGGGATCGCTGACCTCCAGGGCGCTGTCCGCCACGGGGTAACCGAAGAAGCGCCAGTCCGAACCCGCCAGGAGGAAGTTGAAGGGCCGGGAGAAGTAGGACGGTGCGAGGATCACCCGCCGGATGCCCGGCTCGGGGAGCCAGCGCACGCCGCCGGTCGTCCGCTCGATGAGGTCCGGACCCGTGAGCGTGATGCGATCGCTGGCCCGGAGGTCGAAGTCGCGGGCGAGGATCTCGCGGATGCGACCCTCGATCGGGCGGAAGGCGTTTGCCCAGCTCCGCGTGAGCGTCACGATCTCCTCGTGGGTCCGCCGAAGGTCCGCCAGGAGGCCCACGCGCTCGGCGCGGTGCCACGTCGGAAGGGCGGCCTCCAGCTCGCCGACCGCGGTCCCGTCGCCGGCGAAGGCGCGTTCCAGGAGCGGCCCGATGACCGGATCGGCGGCGACGGCCTCCGAGAAGATGCTTCGCAGGAGCGGCACCGGACCGGCCGCCTCGAAGGCCGCAACGAGCGCGTCCGCGCTCTCGATCGAGCGCTGGTCGACCACGAACGCCGCCAGGTGGATGGCGACCTCGGTCTCGCTCAGCCGGCGGTAGATCTCGCGCTCCGCCTCGGACAGGGACGCCCGCGCCGACTCGAGCCAGCGCCGATCCTCGGCGGGCACGTCGTCCGTCGCGCCGGCCTCGCTGGTGAGCGAGAAGAGGAAGTCGTAGACGGGCCGGACATCCCATTCGATGACGTGGCCGGCCGCGCCGCCCGTGAAATCGCGCACGGCCGGGCGCGACGGCGTGTCCGTCCGAGACGCGGTCGAAGCGCGGCGAGTGGCGGGGCGGGCGGCCATCGGTGAAGGTGCTCCATCGTAGTGGTGGGGCGGCCAGGGGAGGCCACCGAGGGACGGTTGTTAGATGAAACCCTAACACGTGGACGATGGTTGTCAAGCACTCGCGTTCCGGCGGCCTGCGGTACCCTTCGCCCGCCATGACCACTCCCGGAGCCTGACCGCGATGTCCGTTCCCGCCGTTCGATTCACCGACGAGCGCCTGGCCAATGGGCTCCGCCTGATCATCGCCGAGGATCACCTTGCCCCGGTGGCGGCTGTGAACATCTGGTACGCGGTCGGTTCAAAGCACGAGGTTCCGGGAAAGACCGGGTTTGCCCACCTCTTCGAGCACGTCATGTTCCAGGGTTCGGCCCACGTGTCGAAGGCCGAGCACATCGGGATCATCCAGTCGGTCGGCGGGACCATGAACGGCACGACCTGGCTGGACCGGACGAACTACTTCGAGACCGTCCCGTCCCACCAGCTGGAGCTGGCCCTCTGGCTCGAGGCCGACCGGATGGGAACGCTGCTGGATGCCCTGAGCCAGGAGAACCTCGACAACCAGCGGGACGTCGTCAAGAACGAGAAGCGCTGGTCGTACGACAACCGGCCCTACGGATCCTGGAACGAGCGAACCCTCGCCGGGGTCTTCCCGTCCGAGCATCCCTATCACCACACCGCCATCGGATCGATGGAGGACCTCGACGCGGCGTCCCTGGAGGATGTCAAAGCCTTCTTCCGGACCCACTACGCCCCGAACAACGCGGTCCTCTCCATCGTCGGCGACGTCGACCCGACGGTGGTTCGCGGCTGGGTCGAGCAGTACTTCGGCGGCATCCCGGCCAATCCGGCCCTGCCGATCGACCTCGGCGACCTGTCCCTGCCGCTCAGCCTGGGCGGCGAGCGGCGCGAGATCGTGCCGGACCGGGTGCCGCTGCCGCGGATCTACGTGGCCTTCCGCGCCCCGGTCTACGGCGACCCCAGGCTCGACGCGCTCGACCTCGCCGGCCAGATCCTGGCCGGCGGGAAGGGCAGCCGGCTGCATCGCCGCCTTGTCCGCGACGAGCGCCTGGCGCAGGATGTCGCCCTCTTCTCGCTGGGCCTGATCGGCGGCGCCTCGGTCACCGCCGGCTGGGTGACCGCCCGCCCGGGCGTCGACCTCGGGCGCCTGGAGGCGCTCTTCTGGGAGGAGCTCCAGCGGCTGGCGACCGAGCCACCCTCGGACGACGAGCTGGCACGCGCCAAGGCGCTCACCGAGGCCGACGAGCTGGAGTCCCTCCAGGGCGTCGCCGAACGGGCGGATCGCCTGTCGATGTACGCGACGCTCTTCGACGACCCGGATCTCATCAACAGGATGCTGCCCCGCTACCTGGCGGTGACCCCCGAGGCCATCCGCGACGCCTGTGCCACCGTCTTCCGCGAGGACAACCGGTTCGTGCTCACCTACCTGCCCGTTGACCAGGCAGTGGACGGGGAGGTCGCGGCGTGATCGGCGGGCGCCCGGTCGTCCTGGCGGAGCGGCCGTCCCCGGGCTATCCGCGACCGTATGCCTTCCCGCCATTCACCCGGACGTCGCTGGCCAACGGCCTTTCCGTCATCGCGGTCGACCTGCCGGGACGGCCCCTCGTCGACGCCTCGCTGGTCATCCCGGGTGGCGCGGCAGAGGAGGCCGCCGCCCTCGCAGGAGCGACCGTCCTCATGGCCCGGGCCCTGACCGAGGGCACGGAGCGCTACGACGCGGTCGCCCTGGTCGAGGCCACCGAACGGCTCGGGGCCTCGCTCCACGCCGAGGCAGGCTGGGATGCCGTCACGATCTCCATCGACGTGCCCGCGGAGCGGCTTGCTCCGGCACTCGACCTCATGGTCGAAGTGGCCGCCCGGCCGACGTTTCCCGCCGACGAGGTCCTCCGCCTCCGGGACGAGCGTCTCAACGACCTGCTCCAGGCTCGGGCCGATCCGGGCCGACGGGCCGAGGAGGCCTTCATTCGCGCGGTCTACGCTCCCACCTCGCCGTACCATCGACCGGCGGCCGGTACGCGCGAGTCCGTCGCTCGCCTGACGGCCGAGATCGCGCGGGCGGAGCTGGCGCGCCGCTTCGACCCGGCGCGGATGACCCTCATCGTGGGCGGCGACCTGACGGGCATCGACGTGGCCGCGCTTGCTGCCCAGCGGTTCGGGGCCTGGCGTGCTCACCCTGACGTCACGCCGATCGGATCGACGGATGCCGCCCCCGCCTCGATCGAGCGTCGCGTCCAGGTGATCCACCGCCCGGGCGACGTCCAGACCGAGATCCGGATCGGCCACCCTGGCGCCGCCCGCCGGATCCGCGAATTCCATGCGGTCTCGGTGATGAGCGCCATCCTGGGCGGCCTCTTCAACTCGCGGCTCAACCGGAAGCTTCGCGAGGAGAAGGGCTACACCTACGGCGCCGCGGCAGGCTTCGACCTTCGCCGCGCGGCCGGACCGTTCTCGGCCCGGGCTGCCGTCGCCACCGCGGTGACCGTGCCGGCCGTCCAGGAGACCCTCCTCGAGCTGGAGCGGATCCGGGACGGCCTGGTCGAGGCCGACGAGCTCGCAGCGGCTCGGGACTACCTCGTCGGCGTCTTCCCGCTTCGGTTCGAGACGCCCGGCGCAGTCGTCGGCGCCCTTGTCGGCCAGGTCGTCCAGGGTCTCCCGGATGACGAGCTGCTGCGCTATCGATCGTCCATCGAGGCGGTCACCCGCGAGTTGGTCCTGGCCGCCGCGCGCACCCACGTCCGGCCGTCCGAGGCCGCCATCGTCCTCGTCGGCGACGCGGACGGCTTCCTGCCTGCGCTCGAGGCGGCGCAGCTCGGTCCGATCACGCTGGAGCGAGATGACCCCGCCGATCACGCGGACGCCGCCGACGCCGCCGACGCCGCCGACGCCGCCACGAGCTGATCCGCCGCCGCCGATTCGCCGCGCCTGAAACCTTTCGCCGGCGCCAGGCCTCAAGCAGCACGAACGACCGGTAACCAACCGGCACAGGCGACGGAGAAGCACCCAGATGCGAGAACGATTCGGAATCCGGATGGTCAGGACGATCGGCATTGCCGTGGTCAGCCTGCTGCTGATCGTGGGCGGCGCGTTCGCAGCCAACAACATCGTCAGCTCGGGTTCGACCCGTGATGGCCGTCCCGCCTCGCTCGGCGTGAATGCCACCACGACGCAGACGACCGCGAGCACCCACGCCACCGAGACCGTCGAGACGACCGAGACGACGGGGACATCCGAGACGACGGAGACGACCGAGACGACCGAGACGACCGAGACGACCGAGACGACCGAGTCTTCCGAGACGGCCGAGACGACCGAGTCTACCGAGGCCGAGGACGTCAGCGAAACCGAGACCCACGACGCCACCGAGACCCAGGGCTCCGAGTCCGTCGAGTCGAGCGGTGACCGCGGCGCTCCCTCCGCCCCGGACGACCATGGCGCCAACAGCGGCTCCGACTCCGGTGGCTCAGGCGGCGGCAGCGGGTCGGACGGCGGGTCAGCGTGGCCCCCGCCAGCGATGACGCGACGATCGTCCGCGCCGTCCTTGCTGGCGACCGCGACGCCTATCGGGTCCTCGTGGACCGCGAGGCGGCGGCCGTCATCCGGACCTGCCACCGGGTGCTCGGCGATCTCGGCGAGGCCGAGGACATCGCCCAGGAGGCATTCGTGATCGCCTACCGCTCGCTGGCGAGCTGGCGCGAGGACGGGCCCTTCGGGGCCTGGCTGTCGCGTATCGCGGTTCACCTCGCGATCCGGCGGGCCGGTCGGCGGAAGAACGTCGCCTGGGCCTCGCCCGGTCCGTCCATCGAAGGCGGCGAGGATCCCATTGCCCGCCTCAGGTCGGACTGGACGGTCGATCCGGAGAGCCTCGCCATCCGCGGCGAGCGCCACCAGTCGGTCCGCCGTGCCGTCGCCGCCCTGGCCGAGCCGTATCGCGAGGTCGTCGCCCTGCGATTCTTCGCCGAGCGCTCGCTCGACGAGATCGCCGTCCTCACCGGGCGCCCGCTCGGCACGGTCAAGACCCACCTCCATCGCGGCCTCCTGCGCCTGCGCGGCGTGATGGCGGACGACGCACGATGAGCACCAGCCCGGGATCCTTCCGGCCCGATGAGCTCGCCGGCAGTGACGCCGACATCGCGGACGTGGAGCGCGCCGGGTCGTATGCCGCCGCCCGCGAGCTCGAGCAGGCCTTGACCGCGGACGGGGTCCATCCCTCGGCCGGATTCGCCGACCGCGTCATGGCCGCGATCGCCCTGGAGCCGGCGCCGCGCCCGACGGGCTTTCTCGCTCCGCTGCGTGCCCGCCACAGCCTGGCCGGGGTCGTCGCGAGCGTCCGGGCGGCCTGGATCGTCGCCAGCGGCGGTGGCGGACGTCCGGCGCGGGCGCGGGGCCTGGCCCTCGCCTACGTGCTCGCGGTGATGCTCATCGGGGCATCGCTGACCGGTGTCGCGGCATTCGGAACGGCCGGCGCGATCGGGTTCTTCGCGCCCGACCATTCAGCGTCAGCGTCACCGTCACCGTCGCCGTCGCTCCTGGCGCCCGAGCCCACGGCGTCGCCCGATGGCAGCTCCGACGCGAGCGCGTCGCCCGAGCCCAGCGAATCCGCCGAACCGTCCGGTTCGCCGGATGCGTCGGAGTCCGCCGAGCCCGGCAATTCGAGCCAGCCCGGGGATTCCTCGCACCCCGGCGAGTCATCATCACCGCGAGCCAGCGAGGGCGCGCCCAGC
>JACQEH010000053.1 GCA_016200675.1 Chloroflexota bacterium
TCAATATGGGTTGATCCCGGCCTCCCTGTCAAGGGCGTGCCGTACGTCGTGCCTGGCAGACACGAATAGGTGCGCCGAGCGGCCAGCAGACAGGAGCCCGAGACCGGACGGGACATCAGATCCCCAAAGAATGACTGCGAGACACGAAATCTTGCCCGGGTCCGCTTTCGCCCGCCGACCCCCGGTCGGGACGCACGAATCCGTGTCTGCGAGGCGCGGCCGGCTCGACCGCAGCCCGTTCGGCCCGACGATCGAGCGTGCAGTGGCGGGGGCCGAGGGTGCAGCCTGATCGGGACGCAGAAATCCATGCCTGCCAGGCGCCGCCGGCTCGACCGCAGCCCGTTTGGGTCGGCGGCGCGGCGGCGGCGGCGACCGAGCGGTGGTGGCAGTGGCGGCGGCGGCGACCGAGCGGTGACGGTGGCAGTGGCGGCGGCGGCGGCGACCGAGCGGTGGCGGCGGCGACCGACCGGCGGTGGCAGTGGTGGTGGCGGCGGCGCCCGACCGGCGGTGGCGGCGGCGGCGGCGACCGAGCGGCGGTCGCGACCGGGCGTGCGGTGGCAGTGGCGACCGAGGGTTGGCGGCTCGCCCTACACTCGGCCGCGTGGATCGCCGAAGTCGGCTCGTGCTGCTCGGGGTGCTCGGCCTGGGCGTCTTCCTGGCCGGCCTCGAGCTCATGGTCACGGCTGTCGCCCTGCCCTCGATCGTGGTCGACCTCGCCAGCTGGACGCAGCTCCGGCTGGCCTCCTGGATCATCAACGGCTACCTCCTGGCGTATGTCGTGGCGATGCCGCTCGCAGGCCGCCTCGCCGACCACTGGGGCGCCCGTCGCCTCTTCCTCGGGGGCCTGGTGGTCTTTGTCGTCGGCTCCGTGCTGGCCGGTCGGGCGCAGTCCCTCGAGGAGCTCATCGCGGGACGGATCGTTCAGGCCGTGGGGGGCGGGACGCTGGTGCCGGTTGGGACGGCCGCGGCCTCACATCTCTTCGACGACCACGACCGACCCCGCGCCCTCGGAGTGATCGGGGCGCTGACGTTTCTCGGCATGGCCGCCGGGCCGTTCGTCGGCGCCTGGATCATCGGCGGCTTCCACCCCGCCACGGCGCTGGAGGGCGCGGGCATTGCCGCCGGGCCGCTCCACGACGCGCTCGCCGCGCCGTGGCGGTACGTCTTCTACGTCAACGTCCCGATCGGGATCGCTGCCCTGGCGGTCGCCTGGGCCGCGTCGGACCGCTGGGAGACGGAGCGCCAGCCCGGCTCCATCGACGCCGCCGGGGCCATCGCCTTCTCGACCGGCATGGGCCTCATCCTGCTCGCGACGACGCTCGCCGGGAGCGCCCGCGTGGCCGGCACGTCCAACCCGACGCCGATCCTCGCGATCGCCATGGTCCTCGGAGCCGGCGGCATCGCCGCCGCCGCCTGGCTCGGCGATCGCCACCCCCGGGCATTCCTCGACACCCGCCTCTTCCGCCACCCGGCCTTCTCCTCGGCGGCGCTGATCTCCCTCCTGACCGGCTACGGGTTCGCGACCGCCATCGTCGGTGGCGCCGTCTTCGTCGACCGCGTCCTCTACGGCGGCCCCGACGTGCAGCGCGTGGCGCTCGGTGGGCTGGCCGCCGCGACGGCTCTCGGCGCGCTCGGATCGGGCCTCCTCCTCCGGAGACTGGGTCCGCGGTCGGTCACGATCGCAGGGCTCGGGCTGAGCATCGTCGCCCTCGTGCGGATGGCCGCCTGGGCGCCCACGACCGGCATCGGCGAGGTCGCGCTCCTCATGGGCCTCTTCGGGCTCGGCTTCGGGATGACGGTCACCCCGCGCTCCGCGGCGGCCATCGACGCCGTCGGCCATGCCGCCTATGGCGTCGCGTCCGCGACCGTGACCGTGGCCCGGATGCTCGGGATGGCGATCGGGCTGGCCGCCCTGACCGCGTTCGGCTCGACGACCATCGACCGCCTCAGCCGCGAGGTCTACGCCACGCCCGAGGCCTACCGGCAGTTCATCCCGGCGGCTCTCCGGGACCGGCCACTGAAGGATGGTCTGGTGGTCCAGGCCCTCGAGCAGTGGGCCTCGAGCGAGGCGGCCCGCATCCTCGTCGGCATCTTCCTCGTCGCGGCGGCCGTGACCACCGTCGCGATCGTGCCGGCCATCGTCCTCGGACGCCGGCGTATGCTCGAACCGTGACGAACACGCGTCCCGAGCCGCCGCCGACGACGCCCGCGCCGCCGCCGCTGGGCTCGGAGCATCGCGGGCACGACGGCCACATGACCGTAGCCACGTTCATCGAGGGCACGCTGGAGGTCTGGGAGGACGAGGCCGCCCTCGAAGCCCTGGCCGGCGGTCTCGTCGAGCGCGTCCGCGAGGCAAAGGGCGCGGGCTGGATCGACCTCGCCGCGCCGACCCAGGCCCAGGTCGAGCGGATCGGGGAGCTCCTCGGCCTCCACCCCCTGATCGCCGAGGACATCCTGGAGGGCAACCAGCGGCCGAAGCTCGAGGTGACCGGCGACGTCGTCCACATCGTCATGTTCGCCCTCGACGACGGCCTCGATGTCCGGACCCAGGAGATCGACCTGGTGCTGGGTCCCAGCTTCCTGCTCAGCGCCCACCCCGCCGCGTGGGATCCTCGCGGCGGCCACCAGTTCAAGACCGGGCTCGCCTCGATCCTGAAGTCCGGACCGGACCACCTCCTGTGGGCCCTGTGCGACTCGGTCGTGGATGCCTACTTCCCCTTCGCCGACCGAATGGAGGACGCCATCGATGCCCTCCAGGACGCCGTCATGGAGCGGACCGATCGATCCACGCTGGAGCGGGTCTTCGCCCTCAAGCGAGAGGTCATCGAGGTTCGCCGGGCGGTGACGCCGGTCCGGGAGGTCCTCAACCAGCTCACCAACCGGGACCTGGCCCTGATCGATCCCGGCGAGCTCCTCTACTTCCGGGACATCTACGATCACGTCATCCGCCTGACCGACGAGCTCGACAACGATCGGGAGCTCGTGACGGCGACCCTCGACGTCTACCTGTCCCAGGTCAACAACAACCTCTCGGCGATCATGAAGCGCCTCACCGGGGTGACCGTGATTATCGCCGGCATCGGGGCGATCGCCGGCATCTTCGGCATGAGCGAGGCCGGCCTGGCCTTCAGCGGCGGCGAGGCACTCGGCTTCTGGGCGGTGGCGATCGCGACGGTGGCGATCTCCGCGGCGGCTGCGTTCGTCCTTCACCGCGTCGACTGGATCTGAGGGCCTGGTCGAGGCCGGCGCCAGGCTGCCGCGTTGCGGGCCGGCGCCAGGCTGCCGCGTTGCGGGCCGGCGCCAGGCTGCCGCGTTGCGGGCCGGCGCCAGGCTGCCGCGTTGCGGGCCGGCGAGGGATTCCGGGCCGGCGCCAGGCTGCCGCGTTGCGGGCCGGCGAGGGATTCAGCCGCAGACGCGCGGCTTCGCGACCGGATGGGCGGCGGCGGGATCGGCTGGTCCGGAGCTCACGAACTCGGCGACGACCTGGGTCTTGGGGCGGGTGCCCTTGGGACCCTCGGAGGTCTGCAGCCAGAGCTCCTCCGTCGTCGCCGCGATGGCCGCGTCGAGGTCCAGCTGGTGACGCCGGACCTGGGTGATCTCGTAGGTGTAGAGCTGGTCGTCGCTCGTGTAGACCTGCACGAGCATCCCCAGCATCGCCGCCCCGTCGTTGACCTTGGAGGCGGTCAGGATCGGCAGGAACATCCCCGTCCTGGCGTGGGCGTAGAGGTAGGTCGCCCGGCCGAAGCCCGGCTGGCCGAGGTCCTGGATGAACATGGCCACGTCACACAGGGGGTACGACGAGGTGTCGGGCGGCCGGATGACCGGGAGGTCGATGCCGAGGTCCCGGACCACGATCCGGGTCGCCACGCGATCGGCCGGCGGGGTCCGCGCCGGTGTCGGCGTCGCCTGGCCGGGCTCCGGCGTGGCCGTCGGGGCCGGCGTCGGCGCGAGGGTCACGATCGTCGGGTCCTGCGACGGCTCCGGTCCGGCCTCGACCGGGGCCGTGTAGGTGAGGAGGCCCGCGGTCAGGAGGGCGACGCCGAGGGCGGCCAGGATCGCCGGCACGAGGCGCGTGCGGATGCGGAGGCCGACGTCGTCCACGCTCGAAGGCTAGCAGCGGGCGCCCGGACCCGCCCCGGCCCGCTGGTACTGGTACCCTCGGCCTGAGATGGGACCCCGAACGACCGTCATGGCCGGGCTCCTCGCCGGCGCCCTGACCGCCGTGGTCGTGCTGGTCGCCGCCGTGCTTCTGGTGCCCGAGCCGTCCGGGACGGCGGCCGCAACGCCGACGCCCAGTGCCACGGCCGGTGCGCCGGATCCTTCCTCCGCCGCAACGAGGGCTCCGAGCTCCAGCTTGGGGGCGTCGAGCGGGACGGCGAACTTCCATGTCGGCCAGCGCGCGCCGGACCTGGCCATCCCGCAGCTCGGTGGCGGGCAGATCAGCCTGGCGAGCCTGGCCGGCAAGCCGGTCTGGGTCGATTTCATGCAGACGACCTGTTCGCCCTGTATTGACGAGTTCCCCCTCATGAACGGCTTCGCCATTCGGTACGCGAGGGCCGGCCTCGTGGTCGTCGCCGTCGACGTCCGCGAGGACGAGGGCCTCGTGACCTCCTTCGCCAAGTCCCTCAACACGCAGTTCCCGGTTGGCCTCGACACGGACGGCACGAGCGCCCGGGCATGGGACGCCGCGGCCCTGCCGGCCCACTTCTGGATCGACCGCGCGGGCATCATCCGGGCCGGGGCGCTCGGGGGCATCGGGCCGGACATCATGGCCACCAACCTCCAGACCATCCTGCCCGGCGTGACGGTCACGCCCTAGCCGGCCTTCGGAAGTCGGCAGGCACGCGGCGCCGCGGTTGCCGTTTCGGGAACAAGGCGAAGCGGCCGTGGCCGCGGCCGCGGCCGCGGGGCGAACCTACCCGATCGCGCGGGCAGCAGCCCCCACGATGTCGAGGAGCGGCCCCGGGATCAGGCCCAGGGCGACGGTCAGGATCGTCGCGGCCGCCAGGCCGGTCCACAGGAGTCTCCCGTGCTGGAGGGCCGGCTGCTCGGAGGCCGGCTCGCGCATGAACATGTAGACGACCACGCGCAGGTAGTAGAAGGCGGCCGCCGCCGCGTTGAGGACGGCGATGACGGCCAGCAGGCCCAGGACCCCCGTCCCTGCCTGGCTCGCCTGGACGGCGGCCAGGATGACATAGGCCTTGGCGAAGAAGCCGGCGGTTGGCGGGATCCCCGTGAGCGACAGCAGGAACAGCGTCATGAGGATGCCCATGACGGGTTCGCGCCGCCCCAGCCCGGCGAGCGTGTCGAGGTTGGAGGTCACCCCCGCCCGCTTCTGGAGGGCGGCGATCACGGCGAACGCCCCGAGGTTCATCACCGAGTAGGCGGCGCCGTAGTAGAGGAGCCCTTCGAGGCCCTCGATCCGGCCGGCCGCGAACGCGGCGAGGCCCACCAGCATGTAGCCGGTGTGGGCGATGGAGCTGTAGGCCAGCATCCGCTTGACGTTCGTCTGGGTCAGGGCCACGAGGTTGCCGAGCGTCATCGTGAGGACCGCGAGGACCACGATGACCGCCAGCCAGTCGGCCTTGAGGGGGCCGAGGGCCTCGACGAACAGCCGCAGGATCAGGGCGAAGGCGCCGACCTTGGGCCCCACCGAGAGGTAGCCCGTGACCGGCGTCGGCGAGCCCTGGTAGGCGTCGGGCGTCCAGTAGTGGAAGGGAACGGCCGCGATCTTGAAGGCGACGCCCGTGGTCATGAAGGCGAGCCCGAGGGCCAGACCGCCGGACAGCCCGCCGCCGCCGGTCAGGGTCGTCAGGTGGTCGGCGACCTCGGCGATCCGGGTGGTCCCCGTGAGGCCCCAGATGAACGACAGGCCGAAGAGGAAGATCGCCGAGCTGAACGAGCCCAGGAGGAAGTACTTGATGGCGCCTTCGGTCGAGTAGCCGTCGTTCTTGTGGTAGCCGGCCAGGAGGTAGCCCGGCAGGACCATCAGCTCGAGGCCGATGAACAGGACCAGGAGGTCGGCCGAGGCGGCGAGGAGCATCGCCCCGGTCATGGCGAAGACCAGGACGGCCGCGAACTCGGCGAGCGGCAGGCCGCGCGGGGTGAGGTAGTCGGGCCCGAAGAGGATCGTGAGGGCCACGATCCCGATGAACACGATGTCCAGGAAGGTCGTCAGGTCGTCGACCTTGTAGGCGCCCCCGAAGGCCGTCGCTGGCGTGGAGCCGGTGACGATCGTGAGGACGCCGACGATCGCCAGGCCGACGAGGGCGACGACCAGGACCGGCCCGCGCTTCCCCGGCGCCACGATGTCGGTCACGATGATCCCGGCCGCGACGAGGACGGCCGCGGCGAACGGGGCGATGGTGACGAGGTCGCCGAAGGTCATCGGGCCGGCCTCATGCGGGGCTCTCGCTGGCCACGGCCTGCCGGACCGCGGGCAGCGTCGCCACCCGGATCACGACGACGGCCACGAGGACCCCGAGCGCGCCCGCGACGAAGATCGGGTCGATGGCGATCGCAGTCCCGGAGCCGACATCCGCCAGGGTTCGCATCACGCTGCCGCTCATGATGTCGAGGAGGATGCCCGGGAAGAGCCCGAAGACGACGACGAGCGCCCCGAGCGGGGCGAGGGTCAGGATCTCGACCGGGCTGATGTCGGTCAGGTGGTCCCCCAGGCCGCGCAGGAAGTCGGACAGCTCGCCCGTCGCGACGCGCTGGAACATCCACAGCATGTACGCCGCGGCCAGGATCATCACGAATGTCGCGACGGCCGCGGCCCATGGGCTGAAGGCGAACGTCCCGAGGAGTGTCAGGAACTCGCCGACGAAGCCTGACAGCGTCGGCAGCCCGGCTGAGGCGAAGACGAAGAAGCCGAAGATCGCGATGTAGACCGGCGTCCGTGCCGCGAGCCCGCCCATCTTGGCGATCGTCCGGTCGTGCGTCCGCTCGTAGATGACGCCGACGAGGAGGAAGAGGGCGCCGGTGATCAGGCCGTGGTTGACCATCTGGAGGATGGCTCCCTGCATGCCCTGCTGGCCGAAGATGAAGATGCCGAGGGTCACGAAGCCCATGTGGCTGACCGATGAGTAGGCCACCAGCTTCTTGAGGTCGGGCTGGACGAGGGCCACGATCGCGCCGTAGATGATGGCGATGAGGCTGAGCACGATGATCGCCGGGGCGTAGGTATGAGCCGCGTCCGGGTAGAGCGAGATCGCGAAGCGGATGAAGCCGTAGCCGCCGAGCTTCAGGAGGACGCCCGCCAGGATGACCGAGCCCGCAGTCGGCGCCTCGACGTGGGCGTCGGGGAGCCAGGTATGGAAGGGGAACATCGGGACCTTGATGGCGAAGGCCAGGAAGAAGGCCCCGAAGGCGAGGAGCTGGAGGCTCGGCGCGAAACCGCCGCCCGACGTGGCGTAGGCCCGGAGCGTTTCGTAGTCGAAGGCGCCCGTCCAGTTGCCGCCGTGGGCCGCCTGGAAGGCGAACGCGGTGGCCAGGATCGCCACCAGCATGAGGAGCGATCCCACGAGGGTGTAGAGGACGAACTTGATCGTGGCGTAGATGCGATTCGCCCCGCCCCAGATGCCGATGATCAGGTACATCGGGACGAGGACGATCTCCCAGAAGATGTAGAAGAGGAACGTATCCAGGGCCAGGAAGACGCCGATCATGCCGACCTCGAGGATCAGGAACGAGATCATGTATTCCTTGATCCGGGTCTGGATGGGCTTGAAGCTGGCGAGGATGCTGATCCAGCTCAGGGTCGTGGTCAGGACCACGAGCAGCAGGGACAGGCCGTCCACGCCGAGCTTGTACTTGATCCCGAACGTCGGGATCCAGGACACCTCCTCGGTGAACTGGAAGAGCCCGCCGCGGCCGACGCTGAAGCCGATGAGCAGCAGGAGCGACGCGATCCAGGCCAGGAGCGCCGCCCCGAGCGCGACCGGCCGGGCGTAGCGGGCCGGCAGGACCCCGATCGCGAGCGCGCCGGCCAGGGGCACGAAGGTGATGACCGACAGGATCGGGAAGCCGTCCATCGTCAGCGGCTCGCCAGGAGCGCGTACGAGCCGACCATGACGATCAGCCCGACGGCGATGCCGAGGGCGTAGTTCTGGACCCGCCCGGTCTGGACCCGCGCCAGGCCGCTGCCGCTCCGCCGGGTCACCGAGCCGATGCCGTTGACGATGCCGTCGACGACGTTGACATCGAACCACCAGGCGAAGGCCGCCACGCGTCCGCCGATGACGATGAAGAGGAGGTGGTTGATCTCGTCGAACCACCACTTGTTGAGCGAGGCGCGGTAGAGGAACGGCACCCGGGCGGTCAGCTCGCGGACCTGCTCGTGGTTGCCGCGCCGGCGGAGGCTGCCGATCTCGACGCCGAAGAGGCGCCACGCGGCGACCATGCCGATGACGGCCACGGCGACGCTGACGAGGATCAGGACGCCGTCGATGCCGAAGAGGGCGAAGGCTTCCTCGCCGCGCCCCAGGATGGCCAGGCCGTCCTTGTAGACGGGCTCGAGCCAGGAGGCCAGCAGGCCCGTGCCCTTCTGGCCGAAGAGCGGCCCGAGCGGCGGGCCCGGCCACGACAGGAGCAGGCCCAGGAGCATCGCCGGGATCGCCAGCAGCCAGAGAGGGACTGTCATCACGGCCGGGGACTCGTGGACCTTGGGCGCGACGGCCTCGTCCACGCGGCTCTCGCCCCAGAAGGTCAGGCCGATGAGCCGGAACATGTAGAAGGCGGTCATGACCGCGACCAGCACGCCGATCGCCCAGACCCAGATGAACCCGGCCTTGAACGTCTCGCCGAGTATCTCGTCCTTGCTGAAGAAGCCAGCCAGGGGCGGGATCCCGGCCATCCCGATCGACCCGATCAACATCGTCCGGTAGGTGTGCGGCAGCTTCTTCGCCAGGCCACCCATCTTCCGCATGTCCTGCCCATCGTGGACGGCGTGGATCACCGAACCCGAGGCGAGGAAGAGCAGGCCCTTGGTGAACCCCTGGGCCATCAGGTGGAAGATCGCCGCCGTCCAGGCGCCCACGCCGAGGGCCGCGAACATGTAGCCGAGCTGGCTGAGCGTCGAGTAGGCGAGGACCCGCTTGATGTCGGTCTGGGTCATGGCGATCGAGGCGGCGAGGATCGCGGTGAAGATGCCGATGCCGGCGACGACGACCATGGCCCCCGGCGCCGAGGCGAAGATCGGGTTGGCCCGGGCGACGAGGTAGACACCGGCGTTGACCATCGTGGCGGCATGGATCAGGGCGCTCACGGGCGTCGGGCCCTCCATCGCGTCCGGCAGCCAGACGTGGAGGGGGAACTGGGCGCTCTTGCCCATCGCCCCGGCGAGGATGAGCAGGGCGATCACCCAGACGGGGATCGGCATGCTCGCCGCGCACGACACGACGCCTTGGGCACAAGGAGCGAGGGACACGCCGCCCGAGGCGAGGTGCCCGATCGAATCCCGGATGTTGAGCGTCCCGGTATCGACGAAGATGGCCATGATCCCCAGCGCAAATCCCACATCGCCGACGCGGTTGACGATGAAGGCCTTCTTGCTGGCCAGGGCCGCTGAGTTCTTGCGGTACCAGAAGCCGATGAGCAGGTAGCTCGACAGGCCCACCAGCTCCCAGGCCGCGAAGACCGTCAGCCAGCTGTCGCCGAGGACCAGCAGGAGCATCGAGAACATGAAGAGGTTCAGGTAGGCGAAGAAGCGCCAGTAGCCGGCCTCGTCATGGGCCATGTAGCCGATCGAGTAGACGTGCACGAGGAGGCCGACCGTCG
Organism: Chloroflexota bacterium; assembly: GCA_016200675.1. GTDB lineage: Bacteria > Chloroflexota > Limnocylindria > Limnocylindrales > CSP1-4 > UBA5189. The sequence goes on from JACQEH010000053.1 coordinate 9,781, forward strand.
TCACGACGATGAGCAGGGAAGCAGTCAGGTTGTCCACGAAGAAGGCGGCCTCGACGCGGACGGCCCCGGCCGGGATCCACTCCCAGAGCTTGACCACTGCGCCCGATTCGCCAAAGCCGCCGCTGAGGGCGGTGGCGACCACCACCATCGCCATCGCCCAGGCGATCGCCACGACCGCCACCGGCACGACCCAGGCCCGGCGGCCGAGCCGCCGTCCGGCGACGGCAGTGAAGAGGAAGCCGGCGATCGGGAGGGCGGCGATGAGCGGGATCAGCGACGCGGCGTTCACCGGCGCATCGCGTCGTACTCGTCGACGAGCGGCGTCTTGCGGTTGCGGTAGATGGCCACGACGATGGCGAGCCCGACCGTGGCCTCGGCCGCGGCGACGGCGATGACCATGAGGGCGATGATCGACCCCGTCGTCCTGAGGCCCGGAATGAACGCCCCGAAGGCGACGATCGAGAGGTTGACCGCGTTCAGCATCAGCTCGATCGACATCAGCATGCTGATGGCGTTGCGGCGGGCCAGGAAGCCGAACGCCCCGATGCAGAAGAGGGCGCCGGCGAGGACCAGGTAGGCGTCGAGGGTGTTGGCCAGGTTCATGACGGGGCGTCCTTCTCGCGCTTGGCGATGAAGACGCCACCGACGACGGCAGCCAGGAGGAGGACGCTCACGACCTCGAAGGGCAGCACGTCGTCGCGGAAGAAGGCCCTGGCCAAGGTGTCGGTGCCGAGCCGGACCCGCACGCTGACCTCGCCCCAGTCGGTGGCCGAGATGCCGAGCGTGATGAGCACGACCAGGATGATCGCGGCGACGGCGGCCGGGGCCGCCTGGGTCTGGAAGACGAGCTTCGCGGGTGCCGCCTTCGACTGCGTCAGCATGATCGCGAAGAGGATGAGGACGCTGATCGCGCCGATGTACACGATGACCTGGGCGGCGGCCACGAGCGGCGAGCCCACGATGACGTAGATGCCGGCCAGTGACAGGAAGCAGACGATCATGGCCAGGCCGCAGCGGATGATGTCGCGCATCGACACGACGGCCAGCGCGGACACCAGCATGAGCGTGGCCAGGGCCACGAACAGGGCGTCGTCCACCGAGTGGCCGCCGAAGACGAAGATGAGGAGGGCCGGCGTGGTGACGATGCCGGCCGCGACGGCGAAGGCGAGGAGGTAGAGCCAGGCACGCATCGGGCTACCTGGCCTGCGCGTGCGCGCCGCCCGCGCCGCCGTGCTCGTGGCTCGTGGTGGCGAGGGCGCTGCCGTTGCCATGACCGGTTCCGTTGCCCTGTCCGTCCCCGGCGATCGAGGCCGGCAGCACCGGCAGCATCCGGGCACGATCCACGAAGCGGCCCTCCTCCACGGCTCGCTGGAGCCAGTCGCGCTCGCGGCGGATGTAGGTGACCTCGGTCTCCCGATCGATCGAGGCGAGGGCCATGAGGTCGATCATCGGCTCCTCGCGGCTGGTATGGGCGAGCTCGAACTCGCCGCCGTCGCGGAGGGCGTCGTAGGGGCAGGCATCGACGCAGATGCCGCACAGGATGCAGCGGCTCTCGTCGACCTCGTACTTCTGGAGGACGCGCGGCTTGGGCATGAGGGCCCCCGTCGGGCACGTCTCGGCGCAGCGGCCACAGGACACGCAGGGCGTGTCGTTGAGGCTCATGTCCAGGGGCGTCGTCACAAGGGTGTCGAAGCCGATCCGCATGAAGTCGTAGCACGCGGCGCCGACGACCTCGGCACAGACGTTCGCGCAGCGGCCGCAGTCGATGCAGCGCGACGGCTCGCGGAGGATGAAGGCGTGGCTGTCGTCCCGGATGTAGTCGTGGTTGGCGCCCGTGAAGCGGTTCTCGGTCACGCTCCGGAAGCCCGCTCCCATGTCGTGCTGGGGCTCGAGCGTCTGGAGCGTCGTCCCGTATTCGATTCCGAGCCGCCGCAGGTCGCAGAAGCCGATCGCCTCGCAGGTGCACTGGAGGCAGCGCGTGGACTCAGCGACTGCCTCGGCCGTGGAGTAGGGGATCTCGTACTCGACGTAGCTCGTGTTGCGGACCTCGGCCTCGAGGGCCTTGAGGCGGTAGCGGGGCTCCTTGGCCTCGGACGTGAAGGGCACGATCGAGAGGAACTCGGGCTGCGGCTCGGCCAGCTGCTGGCGGGTCTTGATGGCCGCCAGGTCGTGGCCGCGGAGGTAGGCATCGACGGCGTAGGCCGAGCGGCGACCCTCGGCGATGGCCTGGACGACGGTCGCCGCGCCGACCCGGACGTCGCCGCTGGCGAAGACACCCCTGCGCCCGGTCTCGAACGTGACCGCGTCGGCCTGGAGGCGACGGTTCTTCGTCGCGGCGGGTCCCGTTGATCCGGGGCCGATCCAGCCGAGTTCGGGCCCCTGGCCGATGGCGAGGAGGACCCGGTCGCAGGGGATCGTGAACTCCGTGCCCGGGGCCGGCTCGGGCCGGCGGCGGCCGGAGGCGTCCGGCGCCCCGGGGACCATCCGGATGAACTCGATGCCGGTGACGTTGCCCGCCTCGTCGGTCATGACCCGAGTCGGGCCGGCCTGGAAGATGGCGGTCACGCCCTCCTCGATGGCCTCGTGGACCTCGCCTGCCGCCGGCATGTCCTTCATGTCGCGGCGATAGACGAGCGTGACCTCCTTCGCGCCCTGGCGGACCGAGGTCCGCGAGCAGTCCATCGAGGTGAAGCCCCCGCCGACGACCACGACGCGCTTGCCGGCGTGGCCCGGGTAGGGCAGGCCGAGGGTGGCGGTCCGGAGGTACTCCAGCCCGTCGAGGACCTCGGCGGCGTCCTCACCCGGCACGCCCAGCTTGTTGGTGTCGTAGCAGCCGATGGCGATGAGGACCGCGTCGAAGCCCTGGAACTGGAGGTCGTCGAGGGTGAAGTCCCGGCCGAGGGCCTGGTTGCAGACCATCTTGCCGCCCAGCCGCGTGACCGACTCGTACTCGGCCTCGAGGACCTCGACCTTGGGCAGGCGGTACTGGGGGATGCCGTAGCGGAGCATCCCGCCGGGGGCCGGGTCGCGCTCGAAGACGGTGACGTCGTGGCCGTTGATCAGGAGGTAGTAGGCGGCGGCCATGCCGGCCGGCCCGGAGCCGATGATCGCGACCTTGCGGCCCGTCTTCTCGAGGATCTCGAAGGGCACCGGCGGATCCACGCCGTCGTCCAGCATCTGCTTCAGGACCTGGTCGCCGGCGTAGCGGTGGCTGTCCCGGATGGCGATGGCCTCGTCCACCTCGTCGCGGCGGCAGTGGTCCTCGCAGGGCGCCGGGCAGACGCGGCCCAGGACGGAGGGGAAGGGGATCGTGCGTTTGAACACCCGGGTCGATTCCCGCCAGTTGCCCTCGGCGTTCTGCTTCAGGAAGCCGGGGATGTCGATGTGGCTGGGGCACTTGTTCTGGCAGGGCGGCAGGCAGTAGGCGTTGTGGTCCGAGAAGATCAGCTCGAGGTTCGT
>JACQEH010000054.1 GCA_016200675.1 Chloroflexota bacterium
CGGGCCGGCCCAGGCGCTCGCCAACGCCACCTTCCAGGTCGAGATCGTGGAGCGCAACCTGGCTCGCGATCCGGCCCTCGCCGCCGCCGAGCTGCGGCTGCTCCGGGAGCTCCTCCGCCGCGAGCTCGGGGACGTCCGCGCCTTCATCAGCCAGCTCCGCCCGCCGATCCTGGCCGACCTCGGGCTCTCGGGTGCGATCCGGGACACCGCGGAGCAGGTGACGGTCATCATCGGCGTGCCGATCAAGGTGGAGGTCAGCAGGGAGATCGACGGCCTCTCCGACGCCCTCGCGACGGTGATCCTCCGGATCGTCCAGGAGGCCCTCCAGAACGTCCGGCGGCACGCCCAGGCACGTCACGTCACGATCAAGGCCGGTCCGGCGCGTGACGGCTGGGCCGTCGAAGTGCGCGACGACGGTCGCGGCTTCGACGTCGGGGCCGTGGCGGCCCGTGGACGTCGCAACTTCGGCCTGCAGTTCATGCGCGAACGCGCCGAGTTGATCGGTGCAAGATTCGAAGTACGATCGAGACCGGACGGCGGGACCGTGGTTCGGATCGCGATTCCACGGGGAGCAGAGGAGACCTGATGAGTGCGATGGAGTACAGCGGCCCGGAGCGACGCCGGCGGCTCGGCGAGGAGCAGATCCGGATCCTGATCGTCGACGATCACGTCCTGTTCCGGGTGGGCATCGCCCAGATCCTCTCCAAGGAAGACGACATCGAGGTCGTCGGCGAGGCCGAGGATTCGCGGAGCGCCATGGAAGCGGCGCTCGACACGTCGCCCAACATCATCCTCATGGACCTCTCCCTGCCCTCACCGGGCGGGATCGAGACGACCCAGCGGATCAAGCGCGAACTGCCGTCCGTGTCGATCATCGTCCTCGCCGTGCAGGAGGACGAGGACGCCCTCTTCGATGCCATCAAGGCCGGCGCCGCGGCGTTCATCCTCAAGGACGTCAGCCCGGATGACCTCGTCAACATCATCCGTCGCGTCTCGAACGGCGAGTACCTCATCAACGACAAGGTCTTCTCCCAGCCGGCCGTCGCGTCGCGCGTCCTCAAGGAGTTCCGCGAGCTGGCCGTCTACGGCCAGGAGGCGGCCCCGATCTTCGCCCCGCTCTCGCCGCGGGAGGTCGAGATCCTCGACAACATCGCCCAGGGCATGACCAACAAGCAGGTCGCCTACACGCTGTCGATCAGCGAGCAGACGGTCAAGAACCACATGAGCTCGATCCTCCGGAAGCTCTCCGTGAACGACCGGACCCAGGCCGTCGTCTACGCGATGCGCCAGGGCTGGATCAAGATGCCCGAGGACTGAGCGGTCCTCATCCCCCGCCGGACTCCCGTTCCCAGCCAGACGCTCGCCGCGGTGCCTTCCGCATGACCGCCATCGCCGATCTCGCCGACCAGCTGGCAGCCGAGGCCGCCCGGCTCGATCGCGAAATCACCGAGATCGACCTCCTCGTCACCCAGGCGCGGACCGAGGCGGGCCGCCACGAGACGCGCCGGGCGGCGGCGGCCGACAAGCTCGCCAAGCTCGGTGACGGGGCCTCCGTCAAGGAGGCGGTCGACCTCGCCAACCAGGTCGCCACCCTGACCCGCCGCGCTGCCCTGATGGACGGCCAGCTGGAGGTCCTGGAGGGCAAGAAGAAGTCCATCGCCCGCCTCCAGGAGTCGATCATCGCGAGCGCAAGCCGCGTCCGCGAGCTCGCCGCGGGTGGCATCGCGGGTGGCAACGCGGCCGGCATCGCGGCCGGCTCCCGGACTGAAGCCGCCGCCGGGAGCGCAGCCGGCGCGGAGGTCGTCGACGACGAGGACATCATCCCGGCGGCCGTCTCCCGCCTCGTGCTCACCGCCCAGGAGGACCTTCGCCGGGAGATCGCCAGGGCCATGCACGATGGCCCGGCCCAGAGCCTGACCAACATCGTCCTCCAGGCCGAGATCGTGGAGCGCCTCGTCGAGCGCGACCCGACGCTCGCCGCCGGCGAGCTTCGCCAGCTGGTGGCGATGGTCCAGCAGACGCTCGAGGCCACCAAATCCTTCATCTTCGATGTCCGGCCGATGGTCCTCGACGACCTCGGCCTCGTCCCGACCCTCCGCCGCTCGGCCCGCGATCGCGGCCGGCGGGTCGGCTCGGCCGTCGCCTTCGAGTCGGTGGGGGTGGATCGACGCCTGCCGGTGGAGCTGGAGAGTGGCATCTTCCGGATCGTCGACGAGGCGCTCGCCTCCTACCTCGCGGCCCGGCCGGATCAGATCTCGCTGAGCCTCGACTGGGGGGAGGCATTCGTCGCGAACCTGCGCGCCTCGCGGACGCCGAAGGAGGTCACCGCGATGGCCTTCAACGAGGGCGGCGACGCCATGCCGGCGGCCCTCGCGGCGATGGTGGAGGATCGGCGGGCCAAGCACCAGGCCGCCGCCGAGGCGGCCCGCACGGCCGCCGTCATCCGCCTTCCGGCACGCCTCCAGCGCGATCTCGTCCAACGCGCCGCGACCCTCGGCATCGAGGCCGAGATCCTCGACGACGGCGGCTGCCTGCGCCTCACGGTCGCCGTTCCGGGGAGCGCGCCCGACGCCGACGAGGCCTGACCGCGAGGGGCGGTCGGGTCGCCCCGGCCGCGACGGAAGCCTCCAAGGCGCGCCAACGCACCACTTTGTTGCCGAATTCGCCGTCGGAGCGTGGGCTCGAGGTCAGATTCCCGACAGTCGGGCGTACAGTGGTCGTCCGCCGGGGGGCGTCCAACCCTTGCAGGGAGGCACATCGCCGATGGTCACCGTTCGATCGTTCCTGGCCACGCTGCATCGCGAGGAGGCCGGCCAGGGCCTCGCTGAATACGCACTCATCCTCGCCCTCATCGCGATCGTGGCGATCGTGGCCCTGATCTTCCTCGGCAGCCAGATCAGCCAGATCCTCAGCACGGTCGGCAGCTCCGTCTGACGCGGACCACCAGACCACCGCTGGAACCGCCGGTCGTCATGCCGGCGGTTCCTCGTTTTCGAGCGGTCATGGGACCTTTGGTGCGCTTGACACCCGCAGGCCTCCCCGATACGGTGGCGGTCGCCTTCGGGCAGCCGAAGAGTCTCGGACAGAAAGGGGGTGTCCAAACCACATGTCCTACATCTCTGCTCTCATCTCCTCGTTCCGTTCTGAGGAGGAAGGCCAGGGTCTTGCCGAGTACGCGCTGATCCTCGCCCTCATCGCGATCGTCGCGATCGTTGCCCTGATCTTCCTCGGGAGCCAGGTCTCGAAGATCCTCAGCACCGTCGGCAGCTCCGTCTAGGCGGCCCCGACACCTGACATCGTTCGGACCGCCGTCCCGTATGGGCCGGCGGTCCGATGACGTTCACACGAACGCACATACGGGGGCACCTCGCCCTTGGCAGAAGGGAGGTGAACACCATGCTGTCGGCCTTCGTCGGACGAATTCTCGAAGTCGTCCGGAGGGATGAAGAGGGTCAGGGTCTCGCAGAATACGCACTCATCCTTGCGCTCATCGCCATCGTCGCCATCGTCGCCCTGATCTTCCTCGGGAGCCAGATCAGCAGCAAGCTGAGCATCGTGGGAAACGCGATGTGACGCTCCTCAGGAGCTGCGTCAAGCACCTACGGCCCGTCCGCCCGGACGGGCCGTTCCGTTCCCCGGACCAGGTTCCGTGATCCGCCCGCGCCGACCTTGCGAATCACCTTGCGCCATGCGGGATTTCTTTCCGGAACCTACCACCGGGTACTAGGCCATTGGTATAGTCGCGCGGCATCAGGGCGATGCTAGAGTGGTGCCACCTGTCACACCGTCCAATCGGGGGAGGTTCCTTCGTTGAAACGTTCCAATCGGCTGATCCTGCTCATCGGGGTCTTTCTGGCCGCGCTCGCCTTCGTCTTCATCGTCATCATCCTCGGCGGTGGTGGCGGCGGCGCGGGTAGTGCCCAGGCCACGGCCGTGCCCTCCAAGCTTCCGACCGTGGTCGCTGCCCGCGACATCCCGCTCGGCGTGGCGGTCACGTCGGACATGCTGACCACCAGGACCCTGTCGACGGACGTCCGGCTTCCGGGCGTCTACGGGGATCCCACCCAGGTGGCTGGCCAGGTCGCCCGGACGAACATCAAGAAGGACCAGCAGGTCACGCCGGCCCTCTTCACGGATACGGGCGCCTCCGCCCGCGTCGATTGCCCGGCCGGCTTCACCTGCATGGCCGTCCAGGTGGACCAGGTGTCCGGCGTCGGCACGCTCATCAAGAGCGGCGACCACGTCGATGTGGTGGCCCAGATCAGCCCCAAGTTCCCGCTGAACTACTTCGTGGGCAGCGCCACCACGCCCACCAGCAACGCCGAGGGCACAGGCGCCCTTTACGACACGACGAGCGTCAAGATGCTCCTCCAGGGCCTCCAGGTGGTGGCCACGCTGCTGCCGCCGCCGCCGACCGCCGCGACCGGTGCTGCCGCCTCGGCTGCACCCGCGCCCGCCGCAGGAACGACGGCCCTCAACGGCCAGCAGGAGATCGTGATCATCGCGGTCACCGCCGCCCAGGCGGAGGTCATCAAGTTCGCCCAGCTCGACGGCAACATCACCCTGAGCCTTCGTTCGCCCAAGGACTTCGTCGATGCCAACAACGTGCCGATCGTGCCGGTCGCCAGCGCGACGACGGGCCTCGTCCTCAAGACGATGATCGACACCTGGGGCGTCGTGGTCCCGCAGGCGATCGTGGTCCCGGCGCCGGCGCCGGCACGCTGATCACGACCGCCTTGTAATCCCGGGGGAATCCTTCTCGCAATGGCCGATCGCATCAAGGTCCTGATCGTCGACGACATCCCGGAGACGCGTGACCACCTTTCGAAGCTCCTGGGCTTCGAGGCGGACATCGACGTGGTGGGTGTGGCCGCGTCCGGGGCCGAGGCGATCGAACAGGCAGTCTCCCTCCTGCCCGACGTCGTCCTGATGGACATCAACATGCCGGACATGGACGGCATCGCGGCCACCGAACAGCTGTCCGCGAAGTGTCCGACGGCCTCGGTCGTGATGATGTCCGTGCAGGGGGAGGCGGACTACCTGCGCCGCTCCATGCTGGCCGGCGCACGGGAGTTCCTGGTCAAGCCCTTCAGCTCCGACGAGCTGACCGCGTCAGCCGCCTGGTGGCCCCGATCGCGGCGCCCGCGGCCACCCCGACCACCGCCAGCGGCGAGGTCGGGACGGTCATCGCGGTCTTCAGCCCAAAGGGCGGCGTCGGACGGACGACGGTCGCGGTGAACCTCGCCGTGGCCGCCGCCTCGCTCGGCGGCAAGCGCGTCGCCCTCATGGACGGCTCGTACCAGTTCGGCGACGTGGGCGTCCTCCTGAACCTCAACCCCAAGAACAAGTCGATCGCCGACCTCGTGCCCGAGCTCGAGGCTGGCGAGCTGGAATCGCTCGACAACTTCGTCATCAACCACTCATCCGGCGTTCGCGTCCTCCTGGCCCCGGCCTCACCCGAGGCGGCGGAGCACGTGACGGCGAGCCACACCAAGCGGGTCATCGAACGGCTTCGCGCCGAGCACGACCTGGTCATCGTGGACTGCACGTCCACCTTCAACGATTCGACCCTCGCGATCCTCGACGAGGCGGATGTCATCCTGACGCTCCTCAGCCTCGAGATCACGAGCATCAAGAACATGCGCCTCTTCCTGGAGGTCGCCGACCAGCTGGGCTACGGCGGCCGGAAGATCCGCCTCGTCCTGAACCGGGCCGATTCGACGCTCGGCATCCGCGTCGCGGATGTGGAGCACTCGATCGGCCGCAAGGTCGACCATACGATCGTCAGCGACGGGCGGAGCGTGGTCTACGCGCTCAATCGCGGTGTCCCGTTCTTCCTCAGCAATCGCGAGGCCCAGGTCTCGCAGGACATCCTCCGCCTGGCGACCGCGATCGCCGGCGAGGGTGCCAAGGCAGCTCCGGCGGCCGAGTCGGCCAAGGACAGGGCAGCAGCGAAGAAGTCGCTGTTTGCCTGGCGGTAGCACGATGTACGACACGCGGCCCTCGCGGGCCATGAAGGGGTGGTGGCCATGTCCCTGCTGAAGCGAATCGAGAGCGCCCGTCCCGGGCAGGAATCCGGGCCCGGGTCGCAGGCGCCGGTCCCTTCGGGCCCGCCCGGCAGCGGTGCCACGCCACCCTCGGCCCCGGCCTCGCCTCGACTGATGTCACAGGCGCCGGTCCGCGAGTCCTTCCGCGACGTCAAGTTCCGGATCCAGAGCCGGGTCATCCAGGACCTGGACCCGAAGCTCGACCTCAGCAACCAGATCGAGGTCCGCCGCCAGATCGAGGAGATCTTCGGCAAGGTCATCGACGAGGAGGGCCTCGCCCTGACCCGGGCCGAGCGGGTCCGGATGCTGGAGCAGATCACCGACGAGATCATCGGCCTCGGCCCGCTGGAGCCCCTCCTCCGCGACGAGTCCGTCTCGGAGATCATGGTCAACGGCCCGCGCCAGATCTACATCGAGCGGTCCGGAAAGCTGGAGCTGACGAACGTCGTCTTCCAGAACGACGACCACGTCATGCGGATCATCGACCGGATCATCGCCCCCATCGGGCGCCGCGTCGACGAGTCCTCGCCGATGGTCGACGCCCGTCTCACCGACGGCTCCCGCGTCAACGCCATCATCCCGCCCCTGTCGCTCATCGGTCCCGTCATCACGATCCGGAAGTTCGCGGCCACCCCCTTCACCGTGGACGACCTGATCCGCTTCGGGACCGCGACACCCGAGATGTTCGAGTTCCTGCGGGCCTGCGTCGAGGCGCGCCTCAACGCCTTCGTCTCCGGCGGCACCGGCTCCGGCAAGACGACCACGCTCAACGTCCTCTCGTCGTTCATCCCGAACGACGAGCGCATCGTGACGATCGAGGACGCGGCCGAGCTCCAGCTCCGCCAGGAGCACGTGGTGACACTCGAGTCACGGCCTCCGAACATCGAGGGCAAGGGCGCGATTCCCATCCGCGAGCTCGTCCGGAACGCACTCCGGATGCGCCCCGACCGCATCGTCGTCGGGGAGTGTCGTTCGGGAGAAGCGCTGGACATGCTCCAGGCCATGAACACCGGCCACGACGGCTCGCTGTCGACCGGCCACGCCAACACCCCGCGAGACATGCTCTCGCGCCTCGAGACGATGGTCCTCATGGCCGGCGTCGATCTCCCGGTCCGCGCCATCCGCGAGCAGATCGCCTCGGCCGTCGACCTCATCGTCCACCAGGCCCGCCTGAAGGACGGCACGCGGCGGATCACGAACATCACCGAGGTCCAGGGCATGGAAGGTGACGTCATCGTCATGCAGGACGTGTTCGTCTTCGAGCAGACGGGCGTCATCGACGGCAAGATCCAGGGCCGCCTGAAGCCAACCGGCATTCGACCCAAGTTCGTCGAGCGCTTCGAGCAGCAGGGCATCCACCTGCCGCAAGGCGTGTTCGGCTTCTAGGCGAGCGGAGGACCACCAGCGGTGAACAGCCTGACCCTCGTCGTCGCGGCCATCGCCGCGGTGGCGATCCTCCTGATCGCCGTCGGCGTGGCGTCGTCCGGCAGCAGCGCCGGCGTGAGCGCCCGGCTCGAGCGCTACGCCTCGGGCAAGCAGGACAAGAAGAAGGACAAGCCCGAGGGCCTCGCCGACCTGCTGGCCCAGAGCAGCGCCCTGGCGACCATCAACAAGGCCGTCGAGCAGCGCGACTTCGGAGCGAACCTGTCCCGGGAGCTCGCCCGGGCGGACCTCAAGCTGAAGGTCTCCGAATACCTGGCCATCTGGGCCGCGACGACCGTCGGCACGCCCGTGGTCATGTTCCTGCTCGGATTCGTCATCAAGTCCCTGCAGAGCCCGCTGGTCCTCCTGTTCGGCCTGATCCTTGGCTTCTTCGCCCCGCGGATCTGGCTCGGCCGGCGCAAGTCGGGCCGCCTCAACTCCTTCAACAAGCAGCTCCCCGACACGATCACCCTCGTGGCCAACGCCCTCCGGGCCGGCTCGTCCTTCCTCCAGGCGATCGAGCTCGTGGTGCGCGAGTCGCGGCCGCCGATCTCGACCGAGTTCGGGCGGGTGATCCGGGAGGTCAACCTCGGCCTGCCCTTCGACACGGCCCTCGAGAACATGGTCCGGCGCGTGAAGTCGGACGACTTCGAGCTCATGGCCACGGCCATCGCCATCCAGCACCAGGTCGGCGGCAACCTCGCCGAGATCCTCGATTCGATCGCGTTCACCATTCGCGAACGGGTCCGGATCAAGGGCGAGATCCGCACCCTGACGGCCCAGCAGCGCCTGTCCGGCTACGTGGTGGGGCTGCTGCCCTTCGGCCTGGCGGGCTTCATCTACCTGGCCGCGCCGACGTTCTTCGACCCGATGTGGGATCCGAAGGTCTCGGTCGTGGGTCTTCCTGCCGGCGTCATCATCCTCGGCTTCGGCGTGATCATGATGATGATCGGCTTCACCGCGATCCAGAAGATCGTGGACATCGAGGTCTAGCGCGATGCCCTTTGCGATCGCCGTCGCGGTCATCGCCGCGGCCGCCGTGCTCCTCATCGCCTTCGGGCTGGCCGGCAACGCGCCGGTGGACCCCGTCCAGGCGCGCCTGACCCAGCTGGGGTCCATGACGGCCAAGAACCTCGAGGAGCTGGAGCTCCAGCAGCCGTTCTTCGACCGAACCATCAAGCCCCTGGCGGCTCGCCTCTCGAGCCGCGTGGCCCGCCTGTCGTCGTCGAACTTCAGCGAGCGAACCGAGAAGCGGCTCGCCCTGGCCGGCAATCCCGGCGAGATGCGGACCGCCGACTGGCTGGGCATCAAGGCCATCGTGGCCGTGGCCACCGCCGGCATCCTGTTCCTCGTCTTCGGGATCCTGCTCGGCAGCGGCATCCTGCAGGGCGTCCTGTTCGGCGTCCTGGGCCTCGGGATCGGCTACATCCTCCCCGAGTTCTGGCTGAGCGGCCGGGTCAAGAAGCGCCAGAAGCTGATCCTGCTCCAGATCCCGGACGCCCTCGACCTGCTCACGATCTCCGTCCGCGCCGGCCTCGGCTTCGACGCCGCCCTGGGCAAGGTCGTGGAGAAGATGAAGGGCCCCCTCATCGACGAGTTCCGCCGCGCCCTCGCCGAGGTCCGCGTCGGCAAGGTCCGCCGCGACGCCCTGCGCGACATCATCCCGCGCACCGAGGTCCAGCCGCTGACGAACTTCGTCGGCGCGATCATCCAGGCCGAGCAGCTGGGCGTCTCGATCTCCAAGGTCCTCCAGGTCCAGTCGGAGCAGCTCCGGATCGAGCGCCGCCAGCGGGCCGAGGAGCAGGCCGCGAAGGCGCCGATCAAGATGCTCTTCCCGCTCGTGGGCTGCATCTTCCCGTCGCTGTTCATCGTCATCCTCGGGCCGGCCATCATCCTCATCGTCGGCAATCTCAGCGCCACCGGTCGGTAGGTCGACCCCTCGAGACTGGCCAGCTCGTCACCGACGGCAACCCGCCTGTCCACGCCATGAGCGACATCGGGGCACGGAACATCACGCGGTCGACCGTGCTGGCAGCGCGCCTGGAGCTCGGTGAGAGCCTGTGGGCCCGGTTCATGGGCCTGATGGGCCGTGCCTCGCTGCCGGCAGGCGACGGCCTCTGGCTGTCGGGTACGAACGGCATCCACATGTTCTTCATGCGCTTCGCGATCGACGCGATCTTCCTGGCCAAGCCGGCCCCCGACGGGGGCCGTGTCGTGCTGGCGGCCCGCCGAGGCGTCCGGCCATGGGTTGGGATCGTGCCCCTGGTTCGTGGCGCCGACGGGGTCATCGAGCTGCCTGTGGGCACGATCGCGGCGAGCGGCACGAGTCCGGGGGACATCGTCGTCTTCGAGTGAGACCCGCGGATTGGGGCGACTTCCCCTGGTTGTGGTGCCGATCCCCGTTGTTGACACAGGGGGTCCCGCCGCAGGAGATCACAGCTGGCGTAGCAATCCAGCTGGCGGCAGTGCCTGCCCTTCCTGTTGGCCCGGGAGTCCAGTGGTTCGGCCGGGCGCGATGCCGCCGGCCGCTCGCGAGGTCCGGGACTGGACTCCCACCCCAGCCGCCAACCCATCGCCCGGTGCGGACTGGACCAGGAGTCCAGCGGTTATGGCCGTGGTCGTGATCCGTGGTTCGAAGCCGAGCCGGGCGCTCACGCGGGCACGTCGTCACCGACGTCCGTGGTGATCCCAACAGGTCCGTCAAGGCAGCCGAAGGCGAGCGTGTGGTTATCGAGGATGAAGGCGCGCCTGGCATCCTCGCCCGGTGGCAATCGTCGAAGGACCGTTCGCGTGGGTCGCCTCGCTGGCGAGTCGCGCCCTGGATCTCGCCCTGCCCGCCCTGTGCGCCGGGTGCGACCGGGAGGGGCCGCCGCTGTGCGGGGACTGCGCCGCGGCCCTCGACCTTCGCCTGGACGCGCCCGCCGGCGTGCCGATCGGGTTGCCGGGCGAGATCCCGGCGCCCCTGGTCCAGGTCGAGTGGTGCACCTCGTTCTCGGGGGTCACCCGACGGGCCCTCCACCGCCTGAAGTACGCCGGCGATCGACGTCTCGCGGCGCCGCTCGGTGCGGCGGTGGCGCGGCGCTGGACCGCGGCGGGAGCGGGCGGCGACGTCCTGGTGCCCGTGCCGGCATCGCCCGATCGCGTCCGCGAGCGCGGCTACGACCAGGCGGCACTCATTGCCCGGGCCGCCGGCGCGGCGCTGAGCCTGCCGGTGCGGGAGGACCTCCTGGAACGGAGGCGGTTGACGGCGGCCCAGTTCGACCTGGACCGTGCGGCCCGAGCTGGCAACGTGGCGGGCGCGTTCCGTCTCCGGAGCGGAGCATCGATGGCCGAGGGCCCCTGGCCCGGTGGGGCGCCCTGGATCGTCCTGGTGGACGACGTCCTGACCACGGGGTCCACGCTCGCCGCGTGCGCGGCGACGCTCCTGGAGCGGGGTGCGATGGCCGTCTCGGCCTGCACCGTCGCCCGGGAGCGGTGAGGTCGCACCGATCGCCCAAGGGGGTCGTCAGGCACGCCGAAGCTATACTCCGCCTGCGAGGGCGGACCGGGATCGCCCCGTTCCGCAATCGCTGCGCACCGACCACGCACCCATGTGCCGAAGCTCGGGAGGTCCAGCGGTGAGGACGATCGTCAAGGGCAAGAACTTCGACGTCCACGAGAGCGACCGGTCCTACGCGGAGCGCAAGCTCGCCCGGCTGGAGCGGTTGCTCGATGATCGGAGCGACGCCCTCGTCGAGCTCTCCCTGGAGCGGCACCGGAGCACCGAGGACTCCCACATCGTCGACGTCACGCTCGTGATCGACGGGCAGGCCCTGCGCGGCCGGGCGGCGGCCGCGACTCACCGCGCCGGGATCGACGAGGTCGTGGACAAGATCGAGCGGCGGGCCGTCGACTTCAAGGCGAAGCCCCGGGTCCGGGCACGTCCCGAAGCGGAGAAGGCGCTCCTCCGCAGTATCGCGGACGGCTCTCCGGGGGAGGCCGATGCGCGGCGGATCGTGAAGGTCAAGCGCTTCGACATCGAGCCCATGTTCGAGGAGGACGCCGCGACCCGGATGGACGAGCTCGGGCACGACTTCTTCGTCTTCGTCGACGCGGCCACGGAGCGGGTGGCGATCCTCTATCGGCGTCGGGACGGCGACCTCGGCCTCATCGAGCCCGTGGTCGGCGGCCAGTACACGACCGGCCGGGCCCGCGCCGCCGCCGGCAACAAGTCCTAGCCGACGCGACCCGGGTCACCCTCGGGCGGCTCCTCGGTTCGGCCTGACCCGGAGCGCCGGTAGACCATCCCGTCCCGGGTCGCGAGGCCGTGGTCGATGAAGGCCCGGCGGATCGTCGCGACGTCGGGGTGCCAGAGGGCAAGGCGCATGTTCAGGTCGCGCTCGGCGACGGCTTCCGCCGGATCGGGCAGGACCTGGTCGAGCAGATGGCGATAGATCACCAGCTTCTTGCGCTCGCGGGCCGGGATCGAGGCGAGCCGGCCGTCGCGGACGAAGGCCCGCAGGACCGCGGCCTCGTAGGCGGCGTCCTCGCTGTTCGACATGGCGGGCATCGTACGATGTCGAGGTGCTCCCCACGGAACCCCGCATCGGTGTCCACCTGCCCCTCGGCGGGGGGATGGTTCGGGCCGTCGAACGCGCCGCCGAGATCGGCGCGACCGCGATCCAGGTCTTCGCCGACAACCCCGCGACCTGGCACAGGCGGGCGGCGCCGCCGCGCGAGCTGCCCGCGTTTCGTGCGGCGCTCGACCACCACGGCATCGGGCCCGTAGCCATCCACGCTGCCTACCTCGTCAACCTGGCCGGTGACGACCACGAGTTCGCCGCCCGCTCGGCCGCCGTCCTCGAGGCCGAGCTGAACGCCGCGCCCGGCTACGGCGCCTCGATCGTCAACGTCCACACCGGCTCGCACCGCGAGACATCGGTCGCCGACGGCATCCAGCGCCTCGCCCGAAGCGTGGCCGACGTCCTCCGGCGGGTCGAGGACGGCCCCGGGTCGGCCATCCTGGTGCTCGAGAACTCGGCCGGTGGCGGATGGGCCGTCGGCACGAGCACGACCGATCTGGCCCGGATCGCCGACGCGGCGGCCCGGCTCGGTGTCCCCGAGCAGCGCCTCGGCTTCTGCCTGGATACCGCCCACGCCTGGGGCGCCGGCGTGCACATGCACCGGGCCGACGCGATCGACCGCTTCCTCGACGACTTCGATCGCCGGATCGGGCTCGGCCGGCTGCGCCTGGTCCACCTCAACGACTCGAAGGCCGGGCGCGGGTCGCATCAGGACCGCCACGAGCATCTCGGTGCCGGCCGGATCGGCGCGGCCGGCCTCGGCCACCTCCTGCGCGATCCCCGCCTGCGGGGCATCCCGTTCATCGCCGAGACGCCCGGCATGGACGTCGGGTACGACGCGATCAACGTCGCCCGGGCGCGGGCGATGCTCGCGGGCCTGCCGCTGGAGCCGCTGCCGCCCGAGGCGTTCGAGATCACGGGCAGCCGCTCGCGCGCGGCCGCGCCCGACGCGGACGTGGAGCTGCCGATCGCGGAGGATGCGAGGGGGCCGGTCGGTGATGGCGCCACGAAGCGAGCCGGCGGTCGCGGCACGCGCCCGATGGCGGCGCGGCGAGCCGCTCCCTGATGGCCGCCCTGCCACCGGACCGGCCGGGTCGCGTCCGCGCCGTGCCGGGTCGGCCGGGTCGGCCGGGTCGCGTCCGTGCCGGGCCGCCGCCGAGGACCGGCACACCGGTCGCGCCGGACGAGCTTCGGATCAGCTCCCGCCCCGTCCAGGCGGCGACCCCGCCCGGCCTGGTCGGCCGCCTCGGATCGCGCGTCGAGGCGCTCCTCGGTGCCCTCCTCGCCCGCGACGTCCTCGTCCTGGCCGCGCTCCTCGTGCTCGCCGCCGCGGTCCGGCTGCCGGGCCTGGCCAGCCGGGGCGACTTCGACGGCGACCAGGGCCACGACATGCTGACCCTCCTGCGCTTCGTCCGGGAGGGCGTCGTTCCCCTCCTGGGACCGCCGACCTCGGTCGGCGACTTCCATCACGGCGCGGCCTACTACTTCCTGCTCGCGCCCGTCGTCTGGCTCTTCGGCCCGAACCCGATCGCCGTCCTCGCCTTCATCGCAGCACTCGGCACGGCCGCGGTCGGCATCACCTGGTGGTTCGCCCGAGCCGTCGGCGGCCGGGCGACGGGCCTCATGGCCGGCCTCCTGATGGCGGTCTCGCCGGCGGCGATCGAGGAGTCGACCTTCATCTGGAATCCGAGCCCGATCCCCTTCTTCGCGATCCTCGCGCTGGCCGCCGCCTGGCGGGCCCACCGGGCCGGAAGGGCTCGCTGGTGGACCCTGGCGGTTGCGAGCGCCGG
>JACQEH010000038.1 GCA_016200675.1 Chloroflexota bacterium
CCGAGCATCGCGGCTTCCGCGATCCGGTCGCCATCTCGGTCAACAACACCTCGATGGCGGCGCGCCTCGGGGAGCACTACGGCATCAAGGTCTACGAGACTCCCGTCGGCTTCAAGTACATCGGTCCCAAGATGATCGAGACCGGGGCGATGATGGGTGCCGAGGAGAGCGGCGGCTTCGGTTTCGGGATGCACCTGCCCGAGCGCGACGGGGTCTACGCCGACCTCCTGCTCCTCGACCTGTTCCTGCGAGAGCGGGCCCGCGGGGTGTGGCCGGTCTCGAAGATCCTGGCCAGGTTCCACGAGCTGGCCGGGCCGTCCTTCTACCGCCGCATCGACGTTCACTTCGACCGAGCGACCTACGACGCCGTCAAGCGCCACGTCCTGGTCGGCCTGAAGGACGAGCCGCCGACCGAGCTGGCCGGCCAGGCGGTCACGCGGACGCAGGTCCTGACCACGAACGACGGCTTCAAGTTCTTCGTCGCCGATGGCAGCTGGCTCCTGGTCCGGGCCTCGGGCACCGAGCCGTTGATCCGGATCTACACCGAGTCGACGTCGGCCGAGCTCCGGGAGGCGATGCTCGTCTCGGGCGAGAAGCTCGTCCGCGGGGACGAATGACCGACCAGGGGACGGAGGCCTTCGAGCCCCGGCGGGTCGAGAAGCCGTGGGGGCGTGAGCTGATCTGGGCGGTCACCGACCGCTACGTCGGCAAGATCCTCGTGATCGAGACGGGCCGGCGCCTTTCCTACCAGCGCCACGAAGTCAAGGACGAGTGGATCCACGTCCTGTCGGGCCGGCTGCTCCTGACGCTCGAAGATGCCGGGGGCACCGATCGGGACAGGGAGCTGAGGCCCGGAGAGGGCGCCCACATCGAGACCGGCCGGCGCCACCGATTCACGGCCATCGAACGTTGCGAGCTGGCGGAGGTCTCGACGCCCGAGCTCGACGACGTCATCCGCCTCTCGGACGACTTCGGCCGCGAGGGCACCGCCGCCCCCTGATCACGCGTGGCGGCGTCGCCCGTTTGGGGAGCAGCCGCGACCGGCCGGCTTCACGGGTTGATGCACCCCACGAATGAAGCCGCCTCGTCCTGGCCCGCTTCTGTCGGGGTTCATTCGCATGGTGAGTCGGGTGCTCAGCCTGACGCATGGGCTGCATCATCCCGAACGCCGCCGCCGCCGGGTTCGCTCGACTCATTCGCCCGGTGCATCGCCCAGTGCATCGCCCAGTTCGTTGCCCGGTGCATCGCCCGGTTCGTTGCCCGGTGCATCGCCCAGTTCGTTGCCCGGTGCATCGCCCGGTGCATCGCCCAGTTCGTTGCCCGGTGCATCGCCCGATGCATCGCCCCGTGCATCGCCCCGTGCATCGCCCGGCGCATCACCCGGTGCATTGCCCGTGCATCGCCCGGCCGCGAGGGTCGGACGAGAGGGCCGCGCTGGGGTCCAGCCTGGCGAGGAAGCACGGCTGCGCGGCTGGTCAGGACCCCGTCCGGACATCGGGTTCACCGAATATGGGGGACTGCCGCCGCCGGCCTGCGGGTGTAGTCTTGACCTGCGACCGCCTCGCCCGGTCGGTGGTGCAGGATCGGACGGCGGCTCGCGATCTGCCCCTGCGGGGGCCGGAGGGTCTGGCCTGATGCACAGCTCCCTGATCGGCAAGGTCGAGAAGGCAAATCGCTACGCCCGTGAGCTCGATCGCATCTCGATCGATCGCGTCTCGCTCACGTTCCGCGGCGACAACGACACCCACCACGTCTCGCTCGACGCCGGTCAGTGGCACTGCACCTGCCACTATTTCGAGAGTTGGGGCGCCTGCGTACACCTCCTCACCCTCCAGAAGGTGTTCGGCGTGATGCTGCCCGACGAGGCCCAAGTCTCGATCTTCGGCCAAACGGCCATGGCGCCTACCGCCTGACCTGGGAGGCCGGCGTCCCGACGCGCCTCCATCGACGACCGAGGCGACCCGCCCGAAGCTCGGGCGGGTCGTTCGATTCCGCCCTGATCCGTCGACGACCGGGCGCCGGTGCCGGCGCCCGCATTCCGGCGCCCGCATTCCGGCGCCGCGTTCCGGGCGCCGGTGCCGGCGCCCGCGTTCCGGCGCCCGCGTTCCGGCGCCCGCATTCCGGCGCCCGCCTGATCCGTCGGCGCCCGCGTTCCGGTGCCTGCAGTCCGGCGTCCCCGTTCCGGCGCCGCGTTCCGGCGTCCGCGTTCCGGCGCCCGCATTCCAGTGCCCCGGGCCGGTGACGGCGGCCCTTGGCGGCGTCTCAGCGAACCGTCACCGCCCAATACGTCAGGCCGTTGCCACGGCCGTCGGCGCGGAAAACTCGTGCCGCCACCACCCATCGGCCGGCGGGCAGCGGCCCGAGCCTGAAGGACGCCCCGTCGGCGTCGAGGGACCCTCCGTCGACGCCGCGGGGAGCGCTCCCGGTCGGATCCGCGGCCCCGGCGATCAAGACCTGGATGTCGCCGATGGGGACCGATCGATGAACCGGAGGCTCGGCGTCTCGGATGCACCGACGGCGACGGCAGGCAGGGCGCCAAACGGCAGCCACGGCGAATCGCTGCCGCTGCCGTCCATCGTGTACGTGCCCAGGGTCCCGGCGACGGTGGCGCCGGCGGTCACGAGCTCGGCGCGTGGGACCGGAGCCGGCGTCCCGGTCGGAGCGATCGACGCCGCACCCGTCGGCGACGGTCCGGGCGTCGTCGCCGAGCCGACCGTCGTCGCCGGGCCTACGTCGGACCCCGATGGGGCCGAGCCCGTGGCGGCGGCCGAGGACGGCGAGGTGGTGGCAACAGCGCCCGCGCCCGTGCACGCGGCGAGCACGAGCGTCGCAGCGAGCAGCGCGGCGACCTGGCCGGACGCGGTCACGGGACGGGCCGGCTCGGGCAGCCCGCGCCGGAGCAGCCGCCCACCGTGATGGTGAGCGCGGCCGAGGACGAGGCCACGGCCCCGTCGGCAGCGCCCGGCGTGAACGCGGCCCGCCACTCGTACGTGGCGGTCGGTGAGATCGAGAGCACGTAGGTCCCGTCCGTCGAACCGGATCCCATGGCGCCGATCGTCGTCCAGGTCGAGCCGCCGACGGGCCGTCGCTGGGCGACGACCGACCGGCCGCTGATGGGATCGTTCGCCAGGGCCCCGTTCGCGGTCGCCGGCGTGGTCCGGAGTGTCGCGGTCAGCTGGACCGTGCTGCCCACCCAGATGCTGGACGAGGAGGCGGACAGTCCGACCGTCGTGGGCACGGCCAGGCAATTCGAGAAGAGGCTCCCGGGGTTCGGCCGGTCGTACAGGAGCTGGAGGCGTCCGGTGTCGCAGCGCCCGAAGGCTCGGGCCTGCCAGCCCACGGCGGGCCGGGCATGGCTCACGGCCTGGACGACGGCATCGAGGTAGTCGCTGCCATCGGCGAGGTTGGCGTGGTGATCGAGGCCTTCCACATGGCCGAACTCGTCGAGCGCGATCGTCTCGACGTCGAAGCAGCCGTTGGCGATGGTCGACAATCCCTGGCACCAGCGGAGGGTGCCCCAGTCGAAGGCGTGGCCCTGCGCCCGGAACCACATCCGAAAGCTGTTCGGGGCACCCGACCGATCGAAGCAGGCGATGCCGGCCGTCGAGCAGCCCGTCGGCTCGCCGTAGGCGATGAGGCTCGATGCGCTGCCGGCGGCCTTCGAGAACGTGGCCGCCCGCGACGCGCGGCTCGCGCCGACATCACCGGCCGCGGCAGTAATCGGCGCCGCCATCCAGTCCGGCGGGACCTGGCCCGATCGCCATTGGTAGGCGAGCGCCTGGTTGGGCGCCCAGAGGGCGCCGCCGACCGTCGGATCGGGCCCATGGGCGGCCACGGGCGCGGTCACGACGAAGGCGGTGCCGACGGCGACCGCAGACAGGGCCAGGACGACGACGAGAGCCGACCGGGTACTCGTGACAGGGATGAGCGGCCGACGCAGCCAAAGCTGCAATCGGTGCCAACGTCGGTGGTTCATCGCCGGACCTCCAGGATGCTCGGCGAGCCATTCGGGGCGAGGACGCCGATCGAGGTCGGGCCGGCCTCGACGCCGCCCGGCAGGGCGTCGGAGCCGTCGGCGCCCGAGGCCGCGAGCTTCGCGCCTGGCGCCAGCAAGCCGAGGTCCCGCCGCGCACCGGTCAGCGGGTCGATCGCCAGCAGCCGCGCGCCCCCGGATCCGGGCGGGCCGGCGACGACCACCATCCCGTCCACGGTGACGGCGGCCGCGTCAGCGTCGTCGGCCAGCGTGGTGGCGACGCCATCGGCACCCCAGGCGAGGATCGGGCAGGGCAGGCCGGTGCACGCCGCCCGCGTGAGGACCCTGTCTCCGGCGAAGCCGACCAGGTCGCCCTGCCTCCCTGCAAGCACGAGGATGTGGCCGGTCGGCCGGTCCAGGACCCTCGTCAGGCAGGCATCGGGATCGCAGGACTGGACCGCGAGGCGACGGCCGTCGCCGGTCGCGGCGAGGCTGGTGCTCCAGACGCGCTCGATGCCCGCGCTCCGGAGTGCCGCGGCCTCGATCGGGCCGAGGACGAGGGTGCGGCGCCCGTCGAGCGTCACCCGCCAGACGCCGAGGTCCGCCCGCGTCGAGGCGTCGAGGAGATGCGCCAGGTAGCCGTCCGAGGCGCGGTCCGTGATCGCACGGCGGACCACGACTCCATCGAGCGCCACGACGTGGACGCACCCGTCGCCCGTTTCCACGACGCGGATCGCCGAGCGCGCGCCGTCGTCGATCGCCGCCACGACGCGGCCATCGGCCGGCCCGCTGACGGAGCTGGCGGGCGGCATCGGCATGGCGAACGACACGCCGCCGCCGTCGCCCACGGTCAGCGTCCAACCGGTGAGCGTGCCGGCGGCATCGAGCGCCGGGGCAGACCGCCACCAGGCCCGGATCCCCGGCCGGGACCGGTTCGCCGACGGCGCCGAGCGGGGCGTCGCCTGGGGTGTGCCGTCGAACGGGCTCGCGCAGGCGATCAGCGGGCGGGGTGTCGCGAGCGCCGGGCTGCCCGGAGGCGCTCCCCTCGTGGCGGCTGCGGGGCCGGATCCGGCGGCGGTGAGGACGATGAGCGGCGGACCAAGGAGCACGGCCCAACGGGACCTCGACACGAGCGATACCTCCTCCGGCGGGGGCGGGAGGAGGGCGGCGAGGAGAGTGTCGGCGGGGCCGCTTATCGGGCGCTTACCGCGGTGCTACAGTTCGCTCGATCGCCCTCCCGGGCGGTCCCGCCGTGAAGTCGCGAAGCCGGTGCGAATCCGGCACAGTCCCGCTACGGTGACCGTCGCTCGTGCGACGGAAGTCCGGTCGCCGACCACGGTGGATGCACGACCTTCGAGAGAAAGGCAGGCACCGCCGATGACTCCGACCGGCTAGTCCGCAGCCCGTCCCCATCGACCCGACGAACGCTTCCGTTCGTCCACCCCTTCGGTCGGAGACCTCTTCATGACTGCGATTCCACGCCTCCGCGCGCGCGGCGCGTCCCTCCTCCTGATCATCGCCATGCTCGCCTCGGCCTGTGGCGCCGCCGCCTCGCCGTCGCCCGTTCCGACGGCCGCCCCCAGTCCCACCGCCATCGCGACCACTGCCCCCGCCGCGACGCCGGCTCCCGCCTTCCCGGTGACGATCAAGGACGACGAGGGGACCTCGGTCAGCGTGTCCTCCCAGCCGCAGAAGATCGTCTCGCTCACGCCCGCGGCCACCGAGACCCTCTTCGCCATCGGGGCCGGCTCGCGCGTCGTGGCCAAGGTCGAGGACATCACGCCGTACCCGCCCGCCACGGACAGCCTTCCGGTGGTGGCCAAGGTCGGGACGGTCGACATCGAGAAGATCGTGTCGCTCAAGGCCGACCTCGTCATCGCCGGTGGCCTCGGCTTCACGCCGCCGGCTGCGGTCGCGCAGCTCCGGAGCCTCGGGATCCCCGTCATCGTCCTGTACGCGAACTCGATCGCCCAGGCCCTGGCGGGCATCCGGGCCGTCGGAACGGCCAGCGGCAACCTCGCCGAGGCGACAACCCTCACGACGACCATGCAGGCCGAGTTCGATCGCCTCGCGGCGCTGACCGCCGGGGTCACGAGGCCGAAGACCTTCTACGAGATCGACGCAACGACCGACATCTACACGATCCCTGCCGACTCGCTCTACGCCGAGCTCCTGAAGCTCGCCGGCGCCGACCCGATCACCACGGATTCGAGCTACACCATCTCCCTCGAGAAGGTGGTCGCCGCCGATCCCGCCGTGATCCTGCTCGGTGACGGCGGGTACACCAAGCCGGCGGACGTGACGGCCCGGCCCGGCTGGTCGGGGATCAAGGCCGTCAAGGACGGCAGGATCCTCCCCGTCGACGACACCCTCGTGACGCGCCCCGGGCCGCGCCTCGTGGAGGGGTTGAAGGCGCTCATCGCAGCCCTCCACCCGGAGCTCGCCCTCTGACCATGCCCGCCCAGGCCGGTATCCTCGCCCCGCGGCCGACGCGCTGGCCCCGCGTCGCAGTCGCCCGCCGCCCGTTCGTGGTGGCGGCCGTCGGGATCGGGCTGCTCCTGCTTGCGCTCGTGGCCGGGATTGCCGCCGGCTCGGTGGCCATCGCACCCGGCGACACCCTCGGCATCCTCGGCCGGCGGCTCCTCGGCCTCGACCTCGCCCGGACGTGGTCGGCGGCCGAGGAGACGATCGTCATGGACATCCGACTGCCCCGGGTCCTGACGGCGATGGTCGTGGGTGGGGGCCTCGCGGTGGCCGGCGCCGCGTTCCAGGGGCTCCTCCGCAACCCGCTCGCGGATCCGTACGTGCTCGGCACCGCGTCCGGGGCCGCGCTCGGGGCGGCGATCGCGGTCCTGATTCCCGTCCGCGTGCTGTTCCTCCAGTTCGGGCTCATCCACGCCCTGGCGTTCCTCGGGGCGCTGGCCTCGGTCTTCGTCGTCTACCGGCTCTCGCGGGTCGGCGCCAGCGCGCCGATGACGAGCCTCCTGCTGACGGGCTATGCGGTCGGCTCGCTGCTGGCGGCGGGCCTGGCGATGGCGATGTACCTGTCGGGAACGGGCCTCCGCCAGATCTTTGCCTACCTCCTCGGCGGCTTCGAGGCCTCGTCCTGGGGCCGCCTGGCGGTGGCGGTGCCGCTCATCGTCCTGGCCAGCCTCGCGATCCTCCTCCGGGCGCGGTCGCTCAACGGGATGCTGCTGGGCGAGGAGGCGGCCGCCCATCTCGGCGTCGACGTGCGCCGGGAGCGGGCGCTCCTGCTGGCACTTGCCTCCCTGGCCACGGCCGCGTCGGTGGCCATCAGCGGCCTCATCGGCTTCGTGGGGCTCGTGGCCCCCCACGTCGTCCGGCTCCTCGTCGGGCCCAACGCGCGGCTCGTGCTGCCCCTCGCCGCACTCCTCGGGGCGAGCCTCATGGTCGGGGCGGACCTCGTCGCCCGGCTCCTCGGCGAGATCCCCGTCGGCGTGGTGACGGCGGTCATCGGGGCGCCCTTCTTCCTGGCGATCCTCCGTCGCGCTCGTTCGGGATACGAGCTGTGATCCGGATCGAGGGCGCGACCGTTGCCTATCGCGGCCGGGCCGCCCTCCGGGATGTCTCGCTCCACATCGGCGCCGGGGAGCGGGTGGCGATCATCGGCCCGAACGGGGCGGGGAAGTCCACGCTGCTGCGCCTCGTGGCGGGCCTGCTCGCGCCGGCGACCGGCAGCGTGGAGCTGGGCGGCGAACGGGTCGACCGGCTCGATCGGCTGGCGGTGGCCCGCCGCCTGGCGGTCGTCCCGCAGCTGCCGACGCTGCCCTTCGCGACGAGCGTCGAGGAGGTCGTCGCACTCGGGCGCCTGCCCCACGAGCATCCCGTGCGCGGCATGCGCCCCGGCGATCGCGCCGCGGTGGCGGCCGCCATCGAACGGGTGGGGGTGGGCCACCTCCTGGGCCGCGACGCTCGCGAGCTGTCCCTGGGCGAGCGGCAGCTCGTCCTGCTGGCGATGGCGGTCGCCCAGGCTGCACCGATCCTGATCCTCGACGAGCCGACGGTTCACCTCGACCTCCGCCACCAGGTTGAGGTGATGGAGCTCGTCGGCGACCTCAACGCCCGCGACGGGACGACGATCCTGGCCGTCCTCCACGACCTCGGCCTGGCGGCCCACTTCTTCCCCCGGCTCGTCCTGCTCGACCGGGGCCGGATCGTCGCCGACGGGTCGCCGGCCGAGGTCCTGACGCCCGAACGGGTGCGCGAGGTGTTCGGGGTCGACCCGGAGTTCGTCCGCCTTCGGGCGCCGCGATAGGGCGGGCTGCCGCGGGCGGCAGTCGGCGCGGCCGACCCGCGGCCGCCGGCGACCGATCGCCGAGGCTGACCGGCGACCGATCGTCGAGGCTGCCGGCGACCGATCGTCGGACCTGCCGCCGACCGAGGCCGTGCTACGCTCCGACCGTGATCCGAGCGCGCACGGGTCGTCGCGCCCCCCGACCGATGTTCCTCTTCGCCGTGCTTGCAGCATTCGTTGCGACGGCCTGCTCGGGCGTCGTCGCGCCGACGACTGGGCCCGGTACGTTCGGGACGCCATCGGCGACACGGCCCGCCCCCCCCGGTCCATCCGCGAGCGGGCCCGGAGCATCACCCTCGGCGACCAGCGCGACAGCGTCGGCGCCAGCCGCGACCCCGCGACCGAGTGGTGCGGCCGGTGGCTGCAGCCAGAGTGACAAGAACCGCACGTTCTTCGCCAAGGCGGCCTTGTCGATGACCTGGGCGGTCTACTGCGCCGTGCTGCCCGACGGCTGGTTCGTCGAGAGCGGCACCTACAGCCTCGCCAATGGCGGCGAGCTCGAGGTCTCCTACAACGGCCCGGGTGACGCCCACTTCGCGATCATCGAGGGCAACGCCTGCGAGCAGTTCGGGTCCGATATCAACGCCTGCGCGCCGCGCGACAGGGTCACCGGCCGGGCCGCCTTCGGCGACCAGATGGGCGAGCTCGGCCAGCTCTCGAGTGCCCTGGTCCTCGACGTCGATCGAGGGGCGAACCCGATGTGGCGGGCGACCGGGCTCGGCATGTCCGAGGCCGACTTCCTCGCCATCAGTGCCGGCATGCTGCGGGTCGGCCGGTCCGGCTGACGCCCATCTCGAGGGTGCAGGCCGGCTTCGTGCCATAGCCGGGCGCGACCTGCGCCTGCCTACCCGCCGACCGCGAAATCCGCGGCTCGGCCGGCATGTTGCCTGACAGTCAAGAATTCCTGCGCCGACGGGGCGCCCGGCGGCCGCGCTCACATTTGAAGCACGAATCCATGACTCCTGGTCGGGAATCCGTGCTTGGCGGGACCGCCAACGACGGTCCCACAACCCGTCTGGCTGCTCGGGGCGCTCCTGCGCACGAAATCATGCCTGGGAGTCAGGGCGACTCGATGAACGGGCCTCGGCGAGTCCAGCGCGGCGCCGCCCGAGCGCGCCGCCGCTGACTACGTCCGAGCGCGGCTGGGGGCCTCGTCCAGCTACCTGCCGAGCGCGGCCTCGGCCAGGCGGGCCACCGCGTCCGCGGTCCGCGGGGCGTCGCCGCCGCGGCCGACGAGGATCGCGGTCGCCCCGAAGCCGGCCACGGGTCCCGCGCTGGCGATCGTCCGGACCGCGAGGATCGCGGTCTCGAGGGCGAGCCCGCCGGGCTCGGGCATTGTCAGCGCCCAGCCGTCGTCGCCGTCGAGGGCATCCATGTCGAAGGCGATGTAGAAGGCGTCGACGCGTCGCGCGACAACGGCGGCCCAGGCGGCGAGTGCGGCCATTCCGGAATCCGTGCCCAGCATCCCGGCGCCGAAGTGGGCCACCCGGCTGGCCGCGAGCATCCGCGACTCCGTCTCGTCGAGGACCTGGCCGCCGAGCAGCGCGGCATCGGCCTCGTCCACGGTCGGCGCGGCGGCGGCGGCCAGGAGGTCCGAGTCGCCGCGGCCGACGATCATCGCGAAGGGCATGCCCCAGACGTTGCCCGAGGGTGTCGTGTCGGGCGTGTTGAAGTCGCCGTGGGCATCGAACCAGGCCATCGCGAACCGCTTCCCGAGGTGTGCCGCCCGGAGTCCGGCGAGGGCACCGGCATGCGAGGTGCAGTCGCCGCCGAGGAGGAGCAGCCGGGCGGCGGGCCCTACGTTCCCGACGGCGGCCGAGACGGTGACCGCGAGCCGGGGCAGGTAGGCGCAGATTCGGGCTCGATTCTTCGCCCGGGGATCGGGGTCCGGGGCCCAGCCGGGGTCGTTCGGCGCGTCACCGGCATCGGTCAGACGGGCGCCGGCCAGGCCGGGCCGGGCGACAACCCGACCCGCGATATCGAGGGCACGAAGCTCGGCCGGCGTCCGCTCCATGCCCCCGAAGTGGCCGCCGAGGGCGGTCGGGGAGCCGACGATCACGATCGGGCTGGTCATGGCCGCAGCATACGGGCGGGAGCCGAGCCGGCGCGGCAGCGCGCGGGTAACCGTGGATCGCCCCCGCATCGGCAGGTCGGCATCGGCGCCCTGGATGACACCTTGCTTGGCAGTCATGGATTCCTGCGTGGACGGGGCGCCTGGCGGCGGAGCCCACGCTTGAAGCAAGAATCCGTGCCCCCGGGTCGTGGATTCCAGCCAGGGGGTCCGCTGCGGACGGTTTCGGCACCCGTCCGGCCACTCGGCCGGCCACCCGACTGGCCGCCGGGCACGAAATCGTGCCTGGGAGTCACGTTCTGACGCTTCCGGCACTCGACCGGCCACCCGACTGGCCGCCGGGCACGAAATCGTGCCTGGGAGTCAGGTGCTGACGCTTCCGGCAACCAACTGGCCGCTCGAAGCCCTGCCGGGCACGAAATCATGCCTGGGAGTCATGGGCCGCTCCATCACGGGCTCCGCGAGTCCTCTCCTTCGCGCCGATTCCGCGGCCGTCGCATGATGCATCGATGCGCATCGCCGAGTTCGAGCTGGAGCGGTACTTCGCCCGCTGGGAGTTCGCCGTCCGGCATCTCCTGTGTGCCAGCGACGTCGAGGGCTGGCCGATGGGAGAGCTCCTGGCCCTCGCCGACGACGAGACGGCCGCGCTCTGGCGGGACCTCCGCCTCGGCTACACCGAGGCGCACGGCCACCCGCTGCTGCGCCGTGAGATCGCGTCCCTGTACGAGACCGCTGCGCCCGACGACATCCTGGTCCTGTCCGGCGCCGAGGAGGGGATCTTCGCCCTCGTCAACGTCCTCGTCGGGGCCGGCGACCACGCGATCGTCACTTGGCCGGGCTACCAGAGCCTGTACGAGGTCGGCCGCGGATGCGGCGCCGACGTGACCCTCCACGAGCTCCGCGAGGACGCCGGCTGGGCGATCGACGTCGAGCTGCTGCGGCGCCAGGTGACGTCGCGCACCAGGCTCGTCGTGATCAATGCCCCGCACAACCCGACCGGCATGCTGCCGGACCGGGCGACGTTCGACGCCGTCGTCGACATCGCGGCCGAGGCCGGCGCCCACCTCCTCGTCGACGAGGTCTACCGCTACCTCGAGGTCGACGAGGCGGACCGGCTCCCCGCCGGCGTCGACGCCGGCAGCCACGTGATCTCGCTCGGGGTGATGTCGAAGTCCTTCGCGATGGCCGGGCTGCGCATCGGCTGGCTCGCCACGCGCGATGCGGACGTGCTCCGGCGCGTCGCCGCCTTCAAGGACTACACCACGATCTGCGCCTCCGCGCCCTCGGAGATCCTGTCGATCATCGGACTGCGGGCGCGGGATACGGTGCTCGGCCGCTCCCGGTCCATCGTGCGCGACGGGCTTGCGGCCGTGGATGACTTGATCCAGCGCCGGCAGGACGACCTCGCGTGGATCCGGCCGCGCGGCGGGTCCATCGGCTTCCCGCGGCTCCGAGCCGGCCTCGACGCCGATCGCTTCGCCGCGGATCTCGTGGAGGCCGAGGGGGTCCTCCTCCTGCCCGGCTCCCGCTTCGGGCATCCCGGCAACCACTTCCGGATCGGCTTCGGCCGGACCGACGTCGTGGCGGCGATCGCCGGGCTGGAGCGTCACCTCGCCCGGGTCAGAGCGAGCGGCTGAACACGCCTCGTCCCATATCGACATCGGAGGTCGACGAGATCGGTCACGGGGGCCTCACAGCCCACGCGTCCGCACCAGGAGCTTCCCCTGCACGTTCGCCCACGTTCGCGGACGACGCCGTGACGGCCTTGGCGGATCGTGGAGCCCCAGGATAGTGGTCGTGGACATCGCACCGTTCGCGCCCTGCCCCGATGGTCCGTGCACGCGAGTGGCCGGCACGACGCCATGCGCAACGGCCGTCCTCGTCCGCGTCGGCGAGAACGACTACGTCGTCTTCGATCTCGTCGGCGGTCCCTGACCCGATCGGGCGCCCGGGCTACCCTGCGCCCATGAGCCGCTTCAAGCCCAGGACCTTGCCTCGCTCGACGTCCTCTCGGGCGGGCGCCTGGACGTCGCCCTCGGCGCCGGCTGGAACAAGCCCGAGTACGACGCGATCGGGATCCCGTTCCCACCCGCCGCGGTCCGCCAGGCGAAGCTCAGCGAGGCGGTCGCGGTCCTCAAGGGCGCGTTCGCCGACGGGCCCTTCTCGTTCTCGGGCGAGCACTACACGATCACCGACCTCGACAGCCAGCCGAAGCCGGTCCAGAAGCCGCACCCGCCCTTCCTCATCGGCGGGGGCGGCCGGCGAACCCTGGAGCTCGCTGCCCGCGAGGCACAGATCATCGGCCTGGCGCCGCGCATCCTGCCGTCGGGCCGGTCCGACCCGCAGTCGATCTCGGTGGCCGGAACGGCCGAGAAGATCGGCTGGGTTCGTGCGGTTGCCGGCGACCGATTCGCCTCCCTCGACCTCAACGTCTACCCGAGCGGCGTCGGGGTTTCGGTGACCGACAACGCACTCGCCGAGGCCCGCGACGCGGCGGCCTTCCTTGCCGGCCGGACCGCCGTCGATCTCACGGCCGAGGAGGTCCTCGAGTCGCCCCATATCTTCATCGGCTCGCTGTCGTCGTTCGAGGAGAAGTTCCTTCGCCAGCGTGAGGAGCTCGGGATCAACTCGATCATGGTCGGCGAGATGGGGCCGCTCGACGGCGTCGTGGAGCGCCTGGCCGGGCGGTAGGCCGGAGCCGACGCCTAGAGTCCCAGGCCTTGGCAAGGGTCACCCGCCCTCACTCGGGACCCGGAACTCGACCTGGCGGCAGTTCGAGCAGGCGCGCACCTCGAGCTTGAGCATCCCTTCGCCGAGCTCGGCCCACTCACCGAAGAGAAGCTTCCAGCCACCCGTCGTCCCGCCGACCCTGAATTCGTCGACGCCCATGGACTCCAGAGTTGATCCGCAGCGCAGGCATGCGTCGACATCGCGCTGTCCCAGATCCGACGAACCCGTCATGGCGTTCCTCCGTGCATGTCAGTCGACCCAATGGACCCGGAGCGGCTCCGTGATACCCGGCAGCGGCAGGGCCTCGGCCTCAGCCCGGACGGTCTCGCGCTCCGGCGCCGAGAGGTGCTGCCAGGGCTGGATCGTGATATCGCGGCTCGCGCGACGCCACGTCGCGACCAGCTCGCCGCCCAGCATCACCGCCCCCGGCCAGACGCGTGATGTCCAGAGCGCGGAGCGACGGTCCCGATCGGAGACGAGGAGCTCCCGGTCCCGGCCCTGCAGGAGGAAGTACGTGTCGCCGCTCGGGAGCAGCCGGGCGCCCGATGGGCGGCCGACGGAGGCGCGGAAGCTCGCCTCGTCCTCGGCCATGATCCAGGCCTCGCCGATCGGGGTTCGAACGGCCATGAGGGACCCGGCGAGCGCCTCGTACGCGGCGCGGCCGCCGGGCGAGCGAATGCCCGCCCACTCCTCGAACGTCGTCGCGGTCGCCGGACCGAAGACATGCAGATGCCGGCGGGCGAGCTCGAGGCGCGCCGCGAACGGATCGATATCCGGTGGCGGGACCGTCCACACCGTCGGTTGCCGGGCGCCATCCCAGCGGATCAGGATCCGGCCCGTTGGCGCCCCGTAGCGGAGGGAGTTGGGCTGGACTCCGAGCGCCAGACCCGCCTCGCCGTAGGTCATGCGCCGCCCGCCGAGCAGCGCCTCGAGACGGTCCGCCGTCTCCTCGGCGAAGCGGCGACGCCCCGCATCGGTGGACAGCCGCCCGAGCGTGAAGACCGCAACGTCCGTGGCCGCGACGACGTAGGCGCTGAAGCGCGGCCCCCAGAGCTGGACAAGGGACGGATCCTCCCAGGTGGTCGGCGGGGTGCCCTCGACGCGCGCGTGGATCGACAGGAGCGCCGCACGCGGCATGCTGTCCTGCAGGCCGGCCCAGGCCGCACGACGCAGCGACTCGGCACCGGGTGGCAGCCGCTGGTCGAGCGCGGCCACGCTCCGCCGATGTGCCAGCACCTGGTCCCGGGAGAGCTCGAGGCGCTGCTCCGTCACGTCAGCCCCCGCCTTGCGGCGCGTGCCTGCACGTCACGCGGAAGGATCCGGCCGACGATCGCCCGCCGCCACCACCGTCGACGCTCCGGCGAAAACGGTGGCTTCCACCTGCCGCATGAGGCCGAGGTCGTCGCGATGGTTCGAGATCTCGGCGACCTTGCGGTCGCGGAAGCGGAAGATGTTGACGCCCGAGAACTTCGCTCGCCTGCCGGTCGGCGATATCGCTCCCCACGGTCCGGTGAAGGTCCCCGTGGCGGTCCAGCGGGCTGCGACGAGGTTGGCCTCGGCGAGCATCAAGTCAACATGCCAGCGAGCGTCCGGGAAGGCAGTCCGGAACCCGGCGGCGATGGCTGCCTGGCCGGCCGCCCCGGGGGCTGGAAGGCTTGGCGTACCGGAATGTGTCACCCGGCTCCGAGTGTCGTGGCTCATGTCCGGGAGGCTTCGAAGACGATAACCTTCGTGAAACCGACACCGTCGATCTGGTAGGCGAAGCAGCCAAGCGACGGCACAAACGTGTACGAGGGCCATTCACGCCAGTCGGGCTCCTCACCTTGGCTGCTCGCCCAAGGTTCGGTGAGCCGGAACTCGTCCCGCGGACCCGTATCGCCAGATCCGAACTGGACGGCGCCGGCAGCTCCGAGCCGGCCGCCTCGGATGAGAACTGGCCCCGCGTAGGCGGACGAAGCTACCCACAGCACCTTGTTCATGAAGCCGCCAGCATCGGCCGCGACCACCTCGAGGACGCCGTTCGTGCCGAGGCCGACCGGATACACCGGGCCGTCGCCGAGGCCGGGGCCAAACGATGGGCTCACGACGTGGCCCGAGGTGCGGGGACACGCCGCGCCCGCGCCAACCACGGGGAGCTGAAGTGCCGTCTCCAGACTAGGCCAATCCGGGGAGGCGGCCGCGCTGGGTTCGGCGGCGGGCGTCGCAAAGGGCGAGGCCGCCGTACTGACGACCTCGCTGGCGGTCGGGGACGGAGCGACCGTGCAAGCCGCGGCGAAGAGGACGACTAGATTCGCGGCGCGGAGCATCGACATTCCGGCAGCCCGCCAGTAAGAGACCGCGACTATCTAATCAGCTGCGGGCCGTCGCGGAAGGCATGGCGCGATCGTGGATCCTCGCCCTAGGAGCAGTCAAGGGCCAGCGGACGTACGTCGCTTGGCGTTCGCCAATGTCACCCGAGCCGGTCGCGAGCGCTTATCCAGGCGACGATGGCCGACCCGCGAGAATGACCACTGATCGGCGGACGCGCGCACGCTCTCCACGTTCGGCACCGATGGTCGCGAGCGACCCGCCGATGGCACCAAACATGACGAGGAGCCCTGGATCGAACTCCAGGCCCGTGGTGGCCAAGCGCAAGGTTGCGAGAACCACGCCACTACCGAGGCCCACGAGACCCGCGTATCGCCACGGCAGACGACGCAGGCCAACCAGGAAGACAGAGAGGACACCGAACCCGACGCCCCACGCGATCGCCTCAATGATCAACATCTCAGCCCTCCGTAGGCCTGAACTCGGCTTCAAACGATGAAATCCTAGCTACCCGGTCAACGCTCGCCGTGCTACGGCACCTAGGCTTCGCTTGGCGTACCGGAATGTCACCCTAAGACTGGCGACCACGCCATGGGCCGCTCCAGCCGCAGTCTCGCTCAGGGTGCCGAAGTCGCCTGGTCTCAACGGGTCAGCCACCCGGCCCTCGCTGAGCAATGCACGTGACGTCGATGCCGGTCTGCGGCTCCAACGGCACCCAGATCCTCTTTGCGGTGGTATCTCGCTCCTCGGCGGTCACGTGGTGCGGGCGGTTCGACGACAGCTTGCCGAACAGATTCACCGACCAGCCGCTGTAGCCGTCACCGAAGCCAGCCAAGCGAACATCGTCACGGTACAGGTCGGCAGTCGTCTCTGCAGCGACCACTCCATCAATGCTGATCCGGACCTCAGCCCGTGGTCCGGTTGGCGTGTCGAGGTCGGCCGCCCAGCCCTCGATGAGGCAGGCGCTTCGGGTCATGACCGAACTGGTGGTGTCGAGGCTCCCCCACATACTTGTACAGGTAAGTGTCGGCGGCGTCAGCTGCCCGAGATCGACCCACAATCCTGGAACGTTGACGTCCTCAGCGCGCACGGTGATCACGTGAGGCACGTCTGGGCGGATCAAGCCATCGAGCTCGACGAAGAAGCCGTGGTAGCCATCGCTCGGGTACGACAGCAGATCCTCTCGATACTGATCGGCGGGACCCGTCCACACGGGCACCCCGTCAGACAGGATCTGAACGGTCACGCGCGCACTCTCGAGATCGGGGTCGATCGCCCACCCGGCGGCAAAGCACGTTGCGGCGCCGTCGTAGCCGATCAGGGAGCCCGTGTTGTCATGAAACCCGTCAGGGGTGATGTTGTCGCTCGCGTGAACAGGCCCCGCGATCAGGGTGGCGAGCGCCGTGCTCGTGAACACCGCGAGCAGCGCGAGACGTGAGCGAACGCGCGACCGAGCCATCAGAGCACCTCAGGCTGCCATTCTTGTCGAACTCGCCCATGATGGTCGCCCGGTTGCGAGGCCACCACGATGGGTGCGTGCGGTCAGCCTGTCCTTCATGGCCCGGCGCACATGGGCCGAATGACCCCCGACGGGAGGGCCGTTTGGCCGTGGACTGCGTCAGACCCACGAGAGCAGGCGGTGAATGGGTGGCAGTCACGCCCTGCGCCTGGCGGCCGGGAGTACCAATCCGACCGCCAAGGGGCGACGCCGCCGGTTTCGCTTGGCGTACCGGACTGTCACCCGGTGGGCCACCTCGCTACGGCGGACTCGATGCGGGAAGTTCATACACGCTCATCCTGACGTCGCTGGCACAGACGAACATCCCTCGCCACGGACTGGTGTTGGTGCTCATGTCGTCGCCATCGTGGGCGACCGCCTTCCCGGAAGGTGCGACGACCGTGAGGGACGGATTGAAGATCGCGTAGTAGCCGGTCGGCCATTCGACTGGGATG
>JACQEH010000067.1 GCA_016200675.1 Chloroflexota bacterium
CGCCGGCATCGTCGACGGCACGACGGACGTGGTTCCAGACGGCGGGGACTAGCTGCCACTCGTCGATCAGCCGGGGACGAGCACCTTCGAGGAGGAGGTCCGGCGACAGGAGTCCGGCTGCCCGAGCCGCGTCGTCGACGTCGAGCCGCGCGGCGCTCGCCGTGGCCCGGAGGGCGGTTTGGGTCTTCCCGCAGGCGCGCGGCCCCTCGACAACCACGGCGCCGGAGGCCCGGAGCAGGGCCGCCAGCTCGGCGTCGGCCACGCGCGGCTGGTACAGGATGTCGCTGTCAGAGCCGGCTGGTTGCAGGACACCCATTTACGCCGATCATGGACACCCAATCGTGTCGTGTCAAGATTCCTCGGCCGGCGTGCCCTCGGCGGCGGACGCGGAGCACAGGGGCTGGTGCGCGTGATGCAGGAGGCCAGCGTCGACCTGACCGACAAGCGGGCCGTCAATGCCTGGATTCTCGCGTTCAACGCCATGCCGGTCGAGCAGCGGGATCGCATCCTAGGCGGCTGACGGGCCGGCTGGCCAGCAACGGCGGGCCGGCTGGCCAGCAACGGCGAGCCGGCTGCGTACCTCGCGAGCGCGTTGAACGGGGCTGTCTCGCGACACAAAGCGGGATGGTTCGCTGCTGTGCACAAGACCGTCTCGCAAGACGGTGCGCGGAGCAGGACAGCGTGCCAGCGCCGCGCGCCGACGAGGCAGCCTGCCTTCCACTCCTCCGAGCCCTCCACAGGAATGAACCGGAGTCCGAGGTGGGTGCCCGGAGGCGCGAATCCTGTCGGGCGCGCCAGAGCGCATGCTCTAGTTGAGCCCATCCGGCTACGTGGGCGCTGGAGCCCTCACGCTGTCCACGAGATGGACGATCCATCGATCGAACGCGCCGGAGAACTCGTCGCCGAATGAGTGGAGGTCCGGCATGGGGAGCGCCTCGCGGGTGATCCTGTCGAGCAGACCCTCGACGACTCGCCGTGCCTCGATCGCACGCACGGACGGGGACATCTCATCCTGCCGATCAAAGCGAAGCACCTCGAGCGCCACACCGAACCGCGCCACCCAGTCGGGTTGGATGATGGGAGGCCGGATCCCCGGGAGGATCTCGCCTGGTGTTGTCAGGACGAGGAGACGCCGATTGCCACCTGGCCGACGTTCCAGCAGGCCCGCCAAGACGAGCGCGTCCGCCGCGAATGCCGTACTCGGCTTGGTGAAGCGCGTCTTGCGGGCAAGATCAGCGACGCTCAGCCCGTTCTGAGGAGCGGCCAACAAGGCCGCAAGGATGTCCGCCCGGGCATTGACTCCGAATGCGGCGCGCAGGCGGATGCGCAGTCGCGATGGTGGCCGGGCCGAATCAAGTCGAGCCTTTCCGCGTGAGCGGTACTCGGGTCGCGGCTGGGTCGCCATCGGCCAGGCTGGACCCCCGGCCGCTGCGACCGTGGCCACGTACTCGCCGATCGCCTCGGGCGGCGTTCGGAGCTCGCGCGCCACCTGCTTGAGTCGTGCTCCGTTGACATAGCGGCCATAAAGCACGCACCAGTCAGTGCTCACGTCGCGCAGACGCGCGTCGGCGTCCCCCAGCTCGGCGGTGAGCGCGATGAGGGCTTCAGGGTCCACGACGGCGTCGTCTGGCTTGCCCACCGCATCGACACCGAGAGCGATCCACTGGATCCACGCCCGGTAGAGGAGGGCATTCTGGAGCGAGCTAACCGAGCGACGCATCAGCGTCCTCCACTCCGAGTTGTCGAAGGGCCTCGACGAGCAGCGATCGGTACCCCGGCGACGGATCGTGCGTCAGGGTCCATCGACCGGCGGCGACAAGCTCGTCTCGGCTCGGACGGAGTTCGCGCAGATCCTGAACGGGCCGGCTCCGAGGTCCCTGGTCGACTGCCGCGTACAACTTGAAGTAGACCATGTCGACGCGATCCGCGAGCCAGGTGACGATGCCGCCGTAGTCGTGTCGCTCGAGCCTCCCGAGGAAGTCGTCAGGGAGACCGAGGTCGAGCAGCGAGTCGGGGCCGAGGTTGACCCAGTCGCTCGCGAGTCCGTAGGCGCGCGCGACGTCAACGACCGCGATGCGGAGGGGTTCGGGGATGGGTCGCGTCAGAGTCAATCTGTCGTACCGCAAGATTCAGTCTTACACCCCCGGGGGACCGCGGGCCGGTAGAACGGGCGTGTTGCGGCAAGAGCCGACGGAGGACCGGTCCGACGTTGGCAGAACCTGGTGTCTGACGGTTCAGGCCCCTAGACATAGGGTGGCCACGTGCTAAGAATCTATTGGTATGAGTCGTAGCACCGATGACAAGTCGCCAGCCCGACTGCGCGTCGGTCAGGCTGCCGAGATGCTCGACGTATCGGTCGAGACGCTCCGCCGCTGGGAGACCGACGGCAAGCTCCGGATGGAAAGGTCCGAAGGTGGCCAGCGCCTGATCGGCCTGGACGAGGTCTCCCGTCTCCTCCGCGAGCGCCGCAAGGCAGCAACCGACCGGCCGATCGTGGCCCAGTCGGCGCGGAACCGTTTCCCGGGCATCGTGACCAGGATCCAGAAGGATTCGGTCGCCGCCGTGGTCGAGGTCATGGCCGGCCCCCATCGTCTCGTCAGCCTCATGACCGCCGAGGCAGTCGACGACCTGGACCTCAAGGTCGGTGACGCCGCGGTCTGCGTCGTGAAGGCCACCAACGTCATGGTCGAGATCCCGTCGGCGAAGGAGCCGCGCGGTTGAGGTTCGGCGCGGGCAGGCCGGCGCGGTTCGGCGCAGTCGCGCGGGCAGCCTCCGGCGTGCTCGGAACCGCGCTCGCGCTCGGGGCCTGCACGGCGCCCGTGCACACGCGGCTGACGGGCACGCCCGTCAGGGTGACCCTCTCGGTCTACGCCGCCGCGTCCCTGCAGGACGCCCTCGTTGCGATCCGAACCGCCTACCAGGCGACCCATCCCGGGACGACCCTGACGATCTCGACCGACTCGTCGTCCGCCGTCGAGGCCCAGATCGAGCAGGGTGCCCCGGCCGACCTCTTCCTCTCGGCCGACACGGTGAACCCGGCGAAGCTGGTCACCGCGGGGCTCGCGGCCGGGGCGCCGGTCCCCTTCGCCGGCAATGCCCTGGCGCTCATCGTGCCGCTCGCGAACCCCGCGGGGATCGCCTCACCGGCGGATCTCGGGCGGCCCCGGGTCAAGGTGATCGCCGCCGGCGACGCCGTGCCGATCACCGCCTATGCGAACCGCCTCCTGGCAAACCTCGCCAATCTGCCCGGCTATCCCTCCGGCCTCGCGGCCGCCTACGCCGCGAACGTCGTCTCCAAGGAGGACAACGTCAAGGCGGTGGTGGCCAAGGTGGAGCTGGGTGAAGGGGACGCCGGAATCGTCTACGCCACCGACGCCCTGGCATCGAGAACGGTCGTCACCATCCCGCTGCCAGAGGCGGCCACCGTTCGCGCCGGGTACGCCGGGGTCGTGGTGAAGTCATCCACCAGCGCGGCGGCCGCGGCCCTGCTGGCATGGCTGGCGGGCCCCGAAGGCCAGGCGGTCCTGGCGCGATTCGGGTTCGGCCCGCCGCCATGACAGCGAGCCGCCGCGGGGTCCGCCCGGGTTCGGGCCGCGGGGAGCGGTCCCTGGCCTCGCTGGCCGGCCTTTTCGGCCTCTTCCTGGCCCTGCCGATCGTGACGCTCGTCGGGCGGGCGGTCATCGACGGGTCGCTCCTCCGGGCCGCCGCCGCGCCCGCGGTCCTCGACGCGCTGCTCCTGAGCCTCGGGACGACGGCGATCAGCCTCGCGATCACGGTCGCGCTCGGGCTGCCGCTGGCCTTCGTCCTGGCCAGGCGGAGATTCGCGGGCTCGCGCTGGCTCGAGGCCATCGTTGACCTGCCGATCGTCCTGCCGCCGTCCGTGGCGGGTCTCGCTTTGCTGCTCCTGCTGGGCCGCCGTGGCCTGCTTGGCGAGCCGCTGGGCGTGCTCGGGCTCTCGGTCCCCTTCACGACCCTGGCCGTGATCCTTGCCCAGACCTTCGTATCCGCCCCGTTCTTCATCCGTGCCGCGCGGGCCGGCCTTGCCGCCGTCGACCGCGACCTCGAGGACGCCGCTCGCGCCGACGGCGCGTCCGAGGGCCAGCTCTTCCGGCATGTCACGATCCCGATGGCCAGCGCCGCGCTGGCCGCGGGCCTGGTCATGTGCTGGGCGCGCTCGCTCGGCGAGTTCGGGGCCACGATCATGTTCGCCGGCAACATCGCCGGCCGGACACAGACCCTGCCGCTCGTCGTCTACGGCGCGTTCCAGGGCGGCGACCTCGACGGCTCCATCGCGGCCGCGGCGATCCTCGTCCTCGCGGCGATCGGGGTGCTGGTGGCGGTCCGCGCCTTCGGCTGGGGCCGGGCGCTGGGCTAGGGTGCCGCGGGAGACGGCCGCCCGCCAGCCAGGTCCGCCGGGCGTCCCCGCCCGAGGCGGGCCCTGACGATCTCGACGTCGCCGTCGAGGCGAACGAGGCGCACGTTCCAGGCGTCCCCCTCGATCCAGGCGGCGGCCGCCAGCTCGTCGCCCGGCTCCGCGGACGCGGCGTACTCGATGGCCACGTGGCGAGGCAGC